>DIZC01000038.1:77679-95033 GCA_002429315.1 Alphaproteobacteria bacterium UBA6038 | reverse complement strand
CACAACGGCATCGAATACGGCCTGATGCAGGCCTATGCGGAAGGCTTCGACATCCTGCGCGGCCGCAAGCACGAGAACCTGCCGGAAGACGAACGCTTCGATCTCGATCTCACCGACATCGCGGAGGTGTGGCGGCGCGGCAGCGTGATTTCGTCGTGGTTGCTTGACCTGACCGCCCTTGCACTCGCGCAAAGCCCGGAACTCGACCATTTCGAAGGCGTGGTGCAGGATTCCGGCGAAGGCCGCTGGACCGTCAACGCGGCGGTGGAAGAAGCCGTCCCCGCAACCGTCATCACCGCATCGCTGTATGCGCGCTTTGCCTCGCGCATGCAGCACGATTTCGCATACCGGCTCCTGTCGGCGATGCGCAACCAGTTCGGCGGCCATGTCGAGTCGCCAATCGTCAAGGGCACCGCGGAAGGCGAGCCGCAGGGGCCGCGATGAGCGGCGGCCGCTCCCGAGAACGCTGCACGCCGTGCTGCGCGCTGGTGATTTTCGGCGCGGGTGGCGACCTCGCCAAACGGCTGATCACCCCGGCTCTGTACAATCTCGCCAAGCAGGATCAGCTGCCGGAACGCTTCGCCATTGTCGGCATCGATCACAACGAGAAGACCGACGACGAATGGCGCAACGGCCTGCACGATTTCCTGGAGCAACTCGTCAAATCCGGCAAAGGCGAATTCGAAGCCCAGAACATCGATGAGGATGTCTGGGGCCGCCTCGCCAAGACGATGAGCTATATTGCCGGCGACTTCCTTGAACCGGACACCTACGCGCGGCTGCGGGACCATCTGCAGGAGCGGGACCGGAAAGAGGACCTGGAAGGCCATGCGGTGTTCTACTTGGCCGCCGCGGACCGCTTCTTCGGCCCCATCGTCGATGCGCTGGGCAAGGCCGGTCTCGCCGATGAAGAAAACGGCTGGCGGCGCGTCGTCATCGAAAAGCCGTTCGGTCACGATTTGCCGTCGGCCAAGGCGCTGAATGCGCGCATCCTGAAGGTGCTGCGCGAAGACCAGATTTACCGCATCGATCACTTTCTCGGCAAAGAGACGGTGCAGAACATCATGGCGCTGCGCTTCACCAATGGCCTTTTCGAGCCGATCTGGAATCGCGATCGCATCGACCATGTGCAAATCACGGTGGCGGAATCGATCGGTATCGGCACCCGCGGCAAATTCTACGAGCAGACTGGCGCGTTGCGCGACATGGTGCCCAACCATCTGTTCCAGCTGGTCGCCATGACGGCGATGGAGCCGCCCACGTCCTTCGACGCTGACGAGATCCGCACGAAAAAGGCGGAGGTGTTCAAGGCGGTGCACCCGCTGTCGCCGGATGCCGCGGTGAGCGGGCAGTACGGCCCCGGCGAGATTGGCGGCAAGAAGGTCGCCGGCTACCGCGAGGAGCCGAACGTCGCCAAGGATTCCCCGGTCGAAACCTACGTCGCCTTGCGGCTGATGATCGACAATTGGCGCTGGGCGGGCGTGCCTTTCTATCTGCGCACGGGCAAGCGCCTCCCGGATCGCTGGACGGAAATCGCGATTCATTTCAAGCACGCGCCGCTGGCGCTGTTCCGCGATACACCGGTCGGCACGCTGGGGCCCGATTGGCTCATCCTGCAGATCCAGCCTGACGAAGGCATTCGGCTGCGCTTCAACGCCAAGCGGCCGGGCACCGAAATGCATCTGGAAAGCGTGGCGATGGATTTCAAATACGCCGACTGGTTCAAGCAGGCGCCGGCAGTGGGCTACGAGACGCTGCTTTACGATTGCTTCGCCGGCGACCAGACACTGTTCCAGCGCGCCGATCAGGTGGAGGCCGCATGGGCCGTGGTCCAACCGGTGCTGGACAATTGGGCAAAGGTTCGACCGAAGGACTTTCCCAACTACGCCGCCGGAAGCGCCGGCCCGGCCTGCGCCGACGAGCTCGTCCAGCGCGACGGCCGCGCTTGGCGGCCGATCCGCTGATCATGTCCGACGGCCCGCAGCTCGACATCTTGCCCGATCCGCAGAGCATGGCGGAATCCGCCGCGGCCTGGATTGCCGAACAGATCGCGGCAACCGACGATGTGTTCCGCATGGCGCTGTCGGGCGGCAGCACGCCGCGCCTGCTCTATTCCGTTCTGGCATCCTCCGCCTTTCGCGAGCGAATCGAATGGCGGCGGGTGGAGCTGTTCTGGGGCGACGAGCGCTTCGTCCCGCACACGGACGAAAGGAGCAATTACCGCATGGTGCGCGAGACGCTGCTCGCGCACGCCCCGGTTCTGATCGATCATGTTCACCCCATCGTCATCGAAGCCGATCCCGAAAGCACCGCGCGCCGCTACGAGGCGCTGCTCAAGAGCATTTACGGCTTGGAGACTCTGGTTCCTTCGCAGCCGTTATTCGATCTGGTGCTGCTCGGATTGGGCGACGACGGCCACACCGCCTCGCTGTTTCCCGGCAGCCGCGTTCTGGGCGAGCGAACGCAATGGGTCGCCGGGGTGGAGGATCGCGACGAGCCGCGCGTCACGCTCACCTATCCGGCCATCGCGTCCAGCCGCGCCGTCGCGTTCCTGGTCACCGGCGAAGAGAAAGCGGACATGGTGCGCCGCGTGCAGGAGGGCGATCGGAGCCTGCCCGCTGCACGCGTGACGTCCGAAGGTGACGTCGTGTGGTTTGTGGATCGGGCCGCGGCGAGCCGGCTGCCGGCGCACGCGTCCGCATAGCGATGGCGGGCCGCATCGAACATTACGGGATGATCGGCGACATGCGCACGGCCGCGCTCGTCTGCAAGGACGGCTCGATCGATTGGCTGTGCTTTCCACGCTTCGATTCCGGCGCCTGCTTTGCGTCGCTGCTGGGTACGCCGGAGAACGGCCGCTGGCTCATCGCGCCGAAATCCGAAGCCAAAATCCGCCGCCGCTACCGTCCCGGCACGCTCATCCTGGAGACCACCTTCACGTCCAAGACGGGACAGGTGACGCTGGTCGATTTCATGCCCATCGAGGAGCCGCACTCGACGGTCGTGCGGCTTCTGATCGGGCGGCAAGGCACCGTGCGGCTGCACACCGATCTGGTGATCCGCTTCGACTACGGAATCTCGGTCCCATGGGTAAGCCGGCGCGATGAGACCACGCTGACCGCGGTCGCCGGCCCCAGCATGCTGGTGATCCGCACCCCCGTTCCCCTCAAGGGCAAGGACATGCGCACGCAAGGCGAGTTCACGGTGCGCAAGGGAGAGACGGTGCCGTTCGTGATGACGTACGTGCCGTCTCACCTGCCGCTGCCGCTGCCCCTCGACGTCGAAGTTGCCCTCGCCGCCACGGAAAAATTCTGGAAGGAGTGGAGCGGTCGCTCCAGCTTCGACGGCAAATGGCATAAGCCGGTGCAGCGCTCGCTGATCACGCTGAAGGCGCTGAGTTACAGGCCCACGGGAGGCATCCTGGCCGCTGCCACCACCTCGCTTCCGGAGCAGATCGGCGGACCGCGCAACTGGGACTACCGCTATTGCTGGCTCCGGGACGCCACTTTCACGCTGCTTGCCTTTCTGAACGCCGGATATCTGGAGGAGGCGACGGCGTGGCAGAACTGGCTGGTCCGCTCCATTGCTGGCAGTCCGAACCAGATTCAGACGATGTATGGCGTGGCTGGTGAGCGGCGGCTCGACGAATGGGAGATCGATTGGCTGCCGGGCTATGAAAACTCCTCTCCGGTGCGGGTGGGGAACGCAGCCGCGTTGCAGCTTCAGCTCGATATTTACGGCGAGCTCGCTGACACCATGGCACAGGCGAGCAAGGGCGGCTTGCCGGCGGTGCCACGGCGCGCGGAAATCCGCGAAGTGTATCTCAGCCACCTGGAGAAGATCTGGCGCAACCCGGACGAGGGCATCTGGGAAATCCGAGGCGCGCCGCAGCACTTCACGCATTCCAAGGTGATGACGTGGGTGGCGTTCGACCGCGCCTCCCGCAGCCGGCACATGGATGCCAAAGAGCGCGCGCATTGCGAGAAAGTCGCCGACCAGATTCATGCTCATGTGTGCCTGCACGGCGTCGACCCGGAGAAAAAGTGCTTCGTGCAGAGCTACGGCTCGGAGGGGATGGACGCGGCGTTGCTTCTTCTCCCGATCGTCGGCTTCCTTCCGGCGACGGATGTGCGGATTCGCAACACGGTCCGCGAGATCGAAAACCGGCTGATGCCGGACGGCCTCGTCCTTCGCTATGAGAGCCAGTCGGGCGTTGACGGCTTGCCGGCGGGAGAAGGCGCGTTCCTCGCCTGCAGCTTCTGGCTGGTCGAGAATTACATTCTTCTCGGCCGGCTGAAAGATGCGCAGCGGCTGTACGAGCGCCTGCTGAAGCTCTGCAACGACGTTGGGCTGCTGGCGGAGGAGTACGATCCCCGCGCCAAACGGATGCTCGGCAATTTCCCGCAGGCGTTCTCGCACGTGGCGCTGGTGAACGCCGGTCTCAATCTGCTGCACGCATTGGTGCCGGCGAAAACCGGCCGGACCGTAAAGCGCAGGCGCAGACGTCCGGTGGTAAGGACCGCCTGATGGGACGGGAAACCGCATCTGCAACGTCGCGGCCCGGCAATTCCGGCGCGCTGCCGCAACTGGATGCGCAGAGGGACGCGCTGGTCCTCGATATCGACGGCACGATCATCGACATTGCGCCGACGCCGGAGTCGGTCATCGTGCCCGAGTCCCTGAAGCTGAGTCTTTCGCGTCTGTGCGAAA
Source organism: Alphaproteobacteria bacterium UBA6038 (assembly GCA_002429315.1). Taxonomy (GTDB): domain Bacteria; phylum Pseudomonadota; class Alphaproteobacteria; order Micropepsales; family Micropepsaceae; genus Rhizomicrobium. Next base: position 90,323 of record DIZC01000038.1, on the reverse strand, counting down.
CCTTGGGAGGCGCTCTGGCGCTCAGCAGCGGGCGCACCATCGCCGCCATCGACGAGCTGTTCGCGCCGCTGAAATTCGTGGCCGCGGGCTGTCATGGCGCCGAGTTGCGCCTCGATCCGCACACTCCGCTTCAGCACTGTGCCGCGCCCGTCAGTTCGGCCGAGAAGGCGGTGTTTGCAGAGATCGGCAAGCTCGATCCGCGCATCCGCACCGAAGACAAGGTCTATACCTTCGCAATCCACTACCGCAGCGCGCCGGAGCTCGAGGACACCCTGTTCGCCATGGTCAACACGCGCGTGCACGAGCTTGAAAGCAATCTCGAAGTGATGTCGGGAAAGGCGGTGATCGAGATCAAGGAACCCGGCTTCAACAAGGGAACGGGCTTGCGCCGTATCATGGAAATTGCGCCGTTCGCCGGCCGGCGGCCGGTTTTCCTTGGCGACGACGTCACCGACGAGGATGCTTTTGCCGTGCTGCCGGAGTTCTCCGGGTTGGGCATTTCCGTCGGCAGGCTGCTGCCCGGTGCGTCCTGCACGGTCCGGTCGCCTGCCGACGTCCGCGACTGGCTTGCGCGCATGGCCGATGGCGGCCGAACGCCGTGAAACTCCGTTGATCTGGCCGCCTTGTGGATCGTCGCGTCATTGCCACATTTGAGTGTTTCGTTCAGGAACCCGCGACGGAACCGCACGTTGTGGATGTGCGGGTGAGGATCATTTCGGGCTGCCGGAACGGCCTTTCTTTGGCGCTTCTGGATTGCCAACCTCGGCTCCTCGGCCGCGGTGCGTGCAAGGGTTTGCACGATATGGAGGGTCCGTATTGGCGCGCGTCTTCATCATCTCGAATCGCGTGGCGGTGCCGACCCCGGGGCGGGCCGTCCATGCCGGCGGGCTTGAGGTCGCGCTGAAGGCGACGCTGAAGCGTCACGAATGCGTCTGGCTGGGCTGGAGCGGCGAGATTAAGCCGACGGGCGAAACCCAGACGCAGACGATCACAGCCGGCGGCGTGACCTACATCGTCACCGACCTGAGCGAGGAGGATTACGAGGAATACTACAACGGCTTCGCAAACCGGGTCCTGTGGCCCATTCTGCACTACCGCCTCGATCTCGCGGAGTTCACGCGCCGCGATCTGACCGGCTACCTCCGGGTCAATGATCATTTCGCATCCGAGCTGGACAAGGTCCTCGAGCCCGAGGACCTGGTCTGGGTGCACGACTATCACCTGCTGCCGCTGGCCAAAGCGCTGCGCGAGCGCGGCCGCCACAACCGCATCGGCTTCTTCCTGCACATCCCGATGCCGCCGCCGGAAATCCTCACGGCCATGCCCAATCACGAGCGGCTCGTGCCGGCGCTGCTGCACTACGATCTGGTGGGCTTCCAGACCGACGGCGATTCGCAGAATTTCGCCCGCTATCTTGCCAGCGAGTGCGGAATGCCGGCGCATATTCCACGACGGATCGGCGTGGACGACCGGACGATGCGGGTGGGCGCCTTTCCGGTCGGCATCGAGGCGCGGGAGTTCAGCCGCCGGGCCCGGCGGACACTTCGCTCCGGTTTCGTGCGCAAGGTCCGCGACAGCGTGCCCGGCGTCCTGATGATGGGAGTCGACCGGCTCGATTACACCAAGGGCATCACCCTGCGGCTGGATGCTTTCGAGCGGTTCCTCATTGCCAACCCCAAATGGCACGGGCAGGTCACGTATCTTCAGATCACGCCGAAGAGCCGCTCCGCAATCTATGAATATGCCCAGATGGAGCGCGAGATCGATACCGCGGCGGGGCGCATCAACGGCACCTTCGGCGAAGTCGCGTGGACCCCGCTGCGCTACGTCAACCGCGCTTACAGCCGCACCGCGCTTTCCGGACTCTATCGATTGGCGCGCGTCGGCCTCGTAACGCCGCTCCGCGACGGCATGAATTTGGTCGCCAAGGAATATGTCGCGGCGCAGGATCCCGCCGATCCCGGCGTTCTGATCCTCTCTCGATTCGTCGGCGCGGCATCGGAGTTCGGCGATGCACTGATCGTAAATCCGTACGATCCGGAGGCTGTCGGCGCTGCCATCGCGCGGGCGCTCGATATGCCGCTGGCCGAGCGCATACAGCGGCACCGCCGGCTGTATCAGTCGCTGCTCGACAACGACATCCGGTACTGGGGCGATCGTTTCCTGACCGCGCTCACGGGTTATGAGATGACCGGCGCGAGCAGGCCCACGGTTTCGCGTCACGCAGGTGCCGACGGGAATTCCACGTGGGAGAGGGGCAGCGCGAGTTCCTCCAGTGCGCGCCGCTCGCCGGCGATGCCGAGAATGAGCTCCACTCCGGCTGCGCTCAGCATGAGAGAGCCACCGAGAACATAGCCCCAGAAGATCTCGCCGCGGGCGCCGGTCGCGATCAGCGCGCCGAACAGCGCCGGCCCCGCAATACCGCCTATGGCCGTCCCGAATGCGTAGAACAGCGCAATCGCAAGCGCGCGCATCTCCAGCGGGAAGGATTCGCCGACCGTGAGGTAGGCCGCGCTGGCGCCCGCCGAGGCAAAGAAGAAGATCACGCTCCACGCGATCGTCTGCGTCACCGCGTCGAGCGCGCCGGCACGGAACAGAACTCCGACACCAATGACCAGCAGCCCTGCGATGCCATAGGTCGCGGCGATCATCGGCTTTCGCCCGACCACGTCGAACAGGCGCCCGAGCAGCAACGGGCCGAGGAAATTGCCGATCGCGAACGGCAGGATGAACCAGCCGATCCGCGGCGACGCGACGCCGTAGAACCGCGTGAGGATCAGCCCGTAGGTGAAGAAGATGGCGTTGTAGCAGAACGCCTGCGTCGCCATCAGCACGAGCCCCAGCACGACCCGCCTCGGATAGCGCCGGAGCAGGGTTTGCGCGACCGCAGCAAGCGTCAGCCGGTGCATCCGGCTGAGATGCAAGCGCGTCAGTTCAGAGTTTGAGTTTGCCGGTCTGCTGCGTGCTTCGATCCACGCGACGATGCGCTCGGCCTCTTCCGGTCTGCCGTGCGTCATCAGCCAGCGCGGGCTCTCGGGCAAAAAGCGGCGCAGGAATATGACGATCACCGCCAGCAAACCGCCGATGATGAAGGCGAGCCGCCAGCCGGTGTCCGGCGCAAACAGCCTTGGGTCGAGCACGACGATCGAGCCGAGCGCGCCAAGCGCCGCGCCGATCCAGAAGCTGCCGTTGACGATCAGATCGGTCTGTCCGCGTCGCCGGGCCGGCACGAACTCCTGCACGGCGGAGTTGATCGCCGAATACTCGCCGCCGATGCCGGCGCCGGTGACGAAGCGGAACAGCGCGAACGACCAGAAATTCCACGACAAACCGGTCAGCACCGTGGCGATGAGATAGACGCCCACCGTAATCGTGAACAGTTTTTTCCGGCCCAGCCGATCGGTGAGGTAGCCGAAGAAGAGCGCGCCAAGGACGGCGCCGGCAACATAGGCGCTTGCCGTCAGGCCCACTTGGGAGTCGCTGAAATGAAGCGTGGGCGACTTCGTAAGGGCGCCGGAGAGCGAGCCCACCACCGTGACTTCCAGCCCGTCCAGAATCCAGGTCGCGCCGAGCGCGGTGACCACGAGCCAGTGAAAGGCAGACCATGGCAGCCGGTCCAGCCGCGCCGGGATGTCGGTGGTGAAGGTGTCCGCCATACAGCAGCACTCCAACTTCAACCGTTACTGTCCTGGCCGCCCCTGTGGCGGCCACCCATGAACAAGACTGGCGCCGCGTGCCGGGGGGCCAGGACGAGCCCGGCCATGACGAATTGCGGCTTGGCCTCGGTGTCATGACCGTGGCGGGCACGCCGGAACTTCTTATTCTGTCAAAAGTTTTCTCTCCACAATCTGGAAGTGGGGATCACCATGCTCGGCACTGTTCTCGTTATCATCCTGATTTTGCTGCTCCTCGGCGCCTGGCCTTCATGGCCGTACAGCCGCGGCTGGGGCTATTATCCCAGTGGCCTTTTGGGCGTGGTCTTGATCGTCATCATCATTCTGGTGCTGATGGGCAGATTCTGAGGCAGGAGGCCCGGTGTCGCGCCTCAGTCTTTACAACCGAAAACGCGATTTTGCGGTCACGCCGGAGCCGGCGGGCCGCATCGTCAAGAGCGCCGGGCCGAAGCGCCGGTTCGTCATTCAGCGCCACGCGGCGACGCGCCTGCACTACGACCTGCGGCTGGAGTTGAACGGCGTCTACAAATCCTGGGCGGTGACCAAGGTGCCGTCGCTCGACCCCGCCACCAAGCGGCTGGCGGTGGAGGTCGAGGACCACCCCGTCGAATACGGCACCTTCGAAGGTACCATCCCGCAGGGCGAGTATGGCGGCGGCACGGTGCAGCTGTGGGATCGCGGCACCTGGACCTCGCAATCCGCCGGCGATCCGGAGCGCGATCTCAAGCGGGGCAATCTGAAGGTCTGCTTCGATGGCAAGCGGATGAAGGGCGGCTGGGCCCTGATCCGCCTACGGGACAAGGACAGCGGCTTCCGCCGCAATCCCCGGCACAATTGGCTGCTGATTAAAGAGAACGATGAGCAAGCCCATCCCGGCGAGCCGGAGGCGCTGGCGTCCGAAGTCACCTCGGTGAAGAGTGGCCGCACATTGGAGGAAATCGCCAGCCGGTCGCGCAGCGTCTGGCATTCCAATCGCGCGGAAGGCGCTGCGACCCGCGAGGTGGAGCTGTCGAAAGAGCGCGCAGCCGCGAAGCCGAAGCCTGTGTCGCGAAAAGCTACCCCTGCCTGGGCGGCACCGAAGAAGGCCGTGGCACCGGCTAAAAAAAAACTGCGGAGTTGAAGGCGCCGCGCGCGCCGATGCCGGGATTCGTTGAGCCGGAGCTTGCGCGCATCGTGGAGGTCCCGGCCGGCGGCAATCTGTGGGTCCACGAAATCAAGTTCGACGGCTACCGCATGCAGCTGCGCGTGGAGAAAAAGCGCGCCATCCTGCTCACGCGCAAGAAGCTCGACTGGTCGCATAGGTTTCCGGAAATCGTTGCCGAGGCGCGCGCGCTGCCAGATTGCATTCTGGACGGCGAAGTGGCGGCGCTGGATGCGCGGGGCATCAGCAATTTCGGCGACCTGCAATTGGCGCTGTCGGAGGGAAAGACGGCGGGTCTGGTGTACTTCGCCTTCGATCTGCTGTTCCTCAGCGGGCGGGATCTGCGCGGGGTCCCACTCACCGAGCGCAAGGGGCAGCTCGAAGTGCTGCTGAAGGAGCGGCTGCCGCACGCAACCCGCATCCGCTATGTCGAGCATTACGAGTCGTCCGGCAAGGAGATGCTGGAAGCCGCCTGCCGCATGGGGCTCGAAGGGGTCATCTCCAAGCGCGCCGATGCGCCGTACAGATCCGGCCGCGGTAACGACTGGACGAAAGCCAAGTGCCGTGGCGGGCAGGAGGTGGTGATCGGCGGCTGGCGGGGCGATGCCAACAATCTGCGCTCGCTGCTGGCGGGTGCGTATCGTGACGGTCAGTTCCTGTACATGGGCCGCATCGGCACCGGCTACAATGTGAAATCGGCCGGCGAATTGCTGCGCAAGCTGAAGCCACTGGAAATTCCGCGCCCCGCGTTTGCGAACACGAAGGACGTTCCGCGCGCGCACGATCTTCACTGGGTGAAGCCGAAGCTGGTGGCCGAGGTGGAATTCGGCACCATCACCGCGGCCGGTATTTTGCGCCAGGCGAGCTACAAGGGATTGCGCGAGGACAAAACTGCAGAGAACGTGGTGTTCGAGGCACAGCCCGCCGCGGAGGAGAAGACGGCCAAGGAACGCAAGAGCAAGACGAAAAATCCAACCCATCGCGCGATCGCACCCGGCAACAAGGGACTGACGATTGCCGGCGTTCCGATCAGCAATCCGGACAAGGCGCTGTGGCCGGAGACGGAGGATTCGCCGGCCGTCACCAAGGCCGATCTCTGTGGCTACTACGATATGGCGGCGGATCGCATTCTGCCGCACATCGCGGGGCGGCCGCTCTCCGTCGTGCGGGCGCCGGACGGTATTGGCGGCGAGCAGTTCTTTCAGCGTCACGTGCTGCCCGGTCTCGAAAAATATCTGAAGCCGGTCGCCGTTTCTGGCGAAGAGAAACCGTATCTCTCGATCGAGACGGCGCAGGCGCTGGTGGCATTGGGGCAGGTCGCGGTACTGGAGCTGCATCCCTGGGGCTCGAAGCGCGGCGAGCCGGAAACTCCCGAGCGGCTGATCTTCGATCTCGATCCCGCCCCGGATGTGGTGTTCGACACGGTGATTGCCGCGGCGAAGGACATGCGCGCGCGGCTAATACATCTCGGCTTCATGCCCTACGTGAAGACCACCGGCGGCAAAGGCATTCACGTGGGCATCGCGATCAGAGGAGTCCCGCGCAAACCGGTAACATGGGATGAAGCCAAGGCATTTGCCCGCGACGTGTGCCTCGCCATGGAGGCGGATGAACCTGGTCGCTACACCACAAACATGTCGAAGAAGGTGCGCGGCGGGAAAATCTTTCTCGACTTCCTGCGCAACGCGCGCACCGCCACCGCGGTGGCGCCCTGGTCGCCCCGCGCGCGCGCCGGCGCCACGATTTCCATGCCGCTGCCGTGGAGCAAATTGCGCGCCGGCCTCGACCCGACGCAGTTCACCATTCCCAATGCGCCAAAGCTCTTGCGCGGTGCCGATCCGTGGGCCGACATCGATAAAACCGCAGTGAACATCGAACCCGCCCGGAAGAAACTTTGATTTCGTTTCATAAATCGTCACCGCCCGCTTTATGCGGGCGACCCAATTTGTCTCAACGAAAAATGGATCACCCGGACCCTTCGCAAAACGCTCCGGGCCGGGTGATGACGACAGCGACAGACGTTTACCGCGCGCGCTTGCGCTTGGCCGATGTACTCGCGCGCGACGCAGGTGCCGCCGCGCCCTTTTTCTTGAGACTCTTCTGCAGCGCGTCCATGAGACTGACGACGTTGCTGGCCGGTGGTGCAGGTTCGGCCGCGACCGGCGCTTCGCCCTTCTCCTTGCGGCGGATCAGCTCGCGCAGCGCTTCCTCGTAGCGGTCCTTGAACTCCTGCGGCTCGAACGGGCCTTCCTGCTGCTCGATGATCTTCTGCGCGATGTCCACCATGCGCCGGTCCGGCTTTGATTCCGGAATGTCGTCGAACATGGTGGCAGGGTTCACCACCTCGTTGGCCATGCGCAAGGAGTAGGCGAGCAGGCCCTTGCCGCGGGGCTCGATCGCCATCAGCCGCTCGCGGGTGTGCATCACCACGCGGCCGAGCGCGATGCGGCCCTCTTCCGCCATCGCCTCGCGGATCACGATAAAGGCGTCCAGGCCGTCCTTGCCGTCGGGCACCAGAAAATATGGATCGTTCCAGTAGAGCCGGTCGATCGAACTGGCATCGACGAAGCGCTCGATCTCCAGCGTGTGCGTGGTCTCGAGCTTCACCTCGTCGAGCTCTTCGTTGCTGACGATCACATAATGGTTCTTCGAGATCTCGTAGCCTTTGACCAGGCCGGAGCGTTCGACCGGTCCGGTTTCCGGATCGGTCGGGATCATGCGGATGCGATTGTTGGTTTCCGGATTCAGCAGATGGAACGAAATGTCGTGCGCCCGCGACGTGGCATTGAACAGCGCCACCGGGCAGCTGACGAGCGAAAGCCGGAGGTTGCCCTGCCAGACCGGCCGGGTGGGCCGCTTGCGCTGGCCGGGCTCGTTCTCGTTCGAGGGCTTCGCCGCGTGCGACTTGGCGGACGTGGGCTTCTTCTTGGCCTTGGCCATGGCTGTTTTCCTGGCTTCCCGTTCCACGGAACGCGGGTCTCGGGCGGGACGTTCTCTCGGGCAGTCCCAGTAGGTGTAGCGTCGATGAAGAATACCAAGCTTGTGGAAGAAGCCAAATTGAACCCCACCCGCATTTACCACCGCCCCCACGATGTGCTGCGCGACCGCCGCCTCAAGGACCCCGAACGGCTGGAGATTCTGGCGGCTTGGGAGGACGGCGTGCGCCGCGCCGAGCCGGCGGGCTCTCAGATGAATGGCACATCTGTCCGGCTGGAAGACCTGGAGCAGGTCCGACGCGAGGTTGAGCAGAGGCTTCCTCTGCCACCAACCTGAGAAAACGGGGCCCGCGCGTTGCCGTGATCGCCCCCGGTGGCCACAGTCACTGGCCGAGCGCTTAACTTCCGTCGCACCGTTTTACGCTTCGATGTCGAATGCATATCCGAACTACCGCAACCTATTCCGCGGCGTGGGTGAGTTCGCGGATCTTGCGGGCGTGGGCGACGGCGCCGCGCGCCCCCGCATTGTGGGTGAACATCGCGAGCGTCTCGACGTCATCGTCGGTCACCGGCGTCAAAGCAAGGTCGGTGTAGGCGAGGCTTGTGGGATCGCGATCCACACGCCGGCAGATCGCGCGCATGCGCCACGCCTCGCGCAGGATGCGCGCATGTTTGCGGACGAACTCCGCGGCGAATTTTGGGTAGAACACGAAGGCGGATTCGAGCGGCAGCTCGGGCCGGCGCTCGTGGCGGTTCTTGAAGCGCAGGATGCCGCCCTGCAACGGATGCACGCGCTCCACCCGCAAGGAACTGGCGAACCACAGCACGATCACCATCAGCCGCCAGATGTCGATGCCGCTCGCCTTGGCGCGACGGAAGATCGTCTCGACGTGCTCCGGCGTGTAGTAGAGCTGCCAGGCGTCCCAGTAGATCTTCTCCCACTCCGCCTGGCTCATCTTCGGGTGCGCCGTGACGGCGTGCTCCAGATCGTATTTGTTGAGATCGGGATCCATGGCGATGCCCTTGGTCCACAAATTCTTGTGGTCCTCGGACCCGGGCAGCGGGGTCAGGAAGAAGAATTCCAGAATGTCGAGCGGCAGCTCGCGCTTGATGATCTCGATGTCGGCGGCGATGGACTCGTAGGTATCGCCGGGGAAGCCGAGAATGTAACCGGCATAGGTCCAGATGCCGGCCGCTTTCCACGCCAGCAGCATCTTGCGATATTCGGTGATCTTGTTCTGCCGCTTCTTCGCCGCCATCAGATTGTCCGGGTTGATGTTCTCCAGCCCGATGAAGATGCGGGTGACGCCGGCGCGCTTCGATTTCTCGATGAAGCGCGGGATCTTGTGGCACAGCGTGTCCACCTGGATCATGAAGCGCACATCCATGCCGTCGCGCTCGCGCAGCTCGATGATGCGGTCGAAGATGATCTCCCAATCCTTGTTGCGGGCGAAATTGTCGTCGGTGATGAAGTAGCGGTCGACGCCTTGCGCCCAGTTCTGGCGCAGGATGCGCTCGACATCGTCGGGCGAACGGCGGCGCGACTGGCGCCCCTGCACGTTGATGATGGTGCAGAACGAGCACTGGAACGGGCAGCCGCGGCCGGCATCGAAGCTCGTCATGTTGCCGATGGTGCGCACCACGTGGCTGTAGGGCAGGAACGGCGTGATGGTGCCTTCGAGGCCGGGCAGGTCTTCGATGTAGTTGTAGATCGGCCTGAGCGTGCCCGCCGCGGCATCGCGCAGGATGGCGTCCATGCGCCCCTCCGCCTCGCCAGCGAACAGGCTCACGCCCAAGTCGAGGGCCAGTTGCAGATCCGGCATCAGCGTGTCGAACATCGACAGCAGTCCTGAGACGTGGAAGCCGCCCAATACCACCGGAATGCCGGCGGCGCGCAGCGGCCGCGCGATGTCGAGCGCGCGCGGATACTGATTGGACTGCACGCCGACAAGACCGACGAAGCCGCGCGTGCTCGCCTCTGAAAATTCGCGGATGATATCGGGGATGCGGACGCGGGTGTTGGTTTCGTCGATGGGCGTGACGTCGACCTGCGCGTAATCGGCGAGCGCGCCGCGCTCGATCGAATCCATCACCAGGCCATAGACGCTCGCCAGCGAATTCGACGGCATGGTGGAGCGCCACCAGCGGATCACGTAGCCGTCGTCGTCGTAGTGCGACGGCTTGATGAGGATCACGCGAAAGCGCCTGGCTTTCCTGGAATCCGGCATTGTGGCGGCTGGCGCGTTCATCGGCTCTGGGCTGTCGGATGGCTGAATTTCTTGTCATGGTAACGCTCGCGGATTGCAAGCACATTTGAGGTCCGCGGTGGGCGCGCCCGGGGCATCCCATGCTGATTCACACGGTTTTCGACCTGCTCGCCTGGACGGCGGCGGGTGCGCTCGGCTGGTGGATCGCACGGCGTGGATGGCTTGCCGGGTATTCGGCGAGGCCGCGGCTGAAGGACGACCCGACCTATTTTCTCGCTCTGGCCTTGGGCGCGATCGCCGGCGCAGTGCTGTTCGGCAGCTTCAACATGGGGCTCGCCGGACTTTGGACCTTGGGCCATTCCATCGCCGGGGCCATCGCCGGCGGCGCGGCGGCGGTCGAGCTCTACAAATGGCTGCGCGGCATCCGCGGCTCGACGGGACTGCCGTTTGTTGGGCCACTGGCGCTCGGCATTGCCGTCGGGCGCCTCGGCTGCTTCTTCGCCGGGCTGCCGGACTACACCTACGGCACGCCGACGCATTTGCCGTGGGGCGTGGATTTCGGCGACGGCATCCTGCGCCATCCGATACAGCTCTACGAGTCCGCAGCGATGCTCGCGTTCCTCGCCTTCTGGCTGCGCGCGCTCCGCGCCCGCAATGCGGCTATCATCGGCAACGGCTTTTATCTGTTCGTGGCGTGGTATGCTGTGCAGCGCTTCGCATGGGAATTCCTGAAGCCCTACCCGGCCGTGATCGGCCCGTTCAATCTGTTCCACCTGATTTGCATCGGTCTGTTCGCCTACAGTCTTTTCATGATGCGGAGATCGTATGAGCTTCGTGCGGCCGTCTAAGGACTACATCTTTTACGGACAGACCACGTCGCTCTGCGAGGTGTGCCTGCGGCTCGTGCCGGCGAAGATCGCGTTCGAGGAGGGCGAAGTGTTCTTCCTCAAGCGCTGCACCGAACACGGCGCGCAGAAGACGAAAGTGGCGAGCGACATCGCCTATTACAAATCGCAGAAGGACTGGCTCAAGCCCGGTGACCGGCCGCTCGCCTTCCAGAGCCGCACGGAGCGCGGCTGCCCCTACGATTGCGGCCTGTGCCCCGATCACGAGCAGCATTCATACCTCGCGCTGATCGAGATCAACGACGAGTGCAACCTCACCTGCCCGGTGTGCTTCGCGGATTCCTCGCCGAAGAAGACGCGGCACCGCAGCCTCGCCGAAGTGGACGCCATGCTGGAGACCCTGGTGGAGAGCGAGCGCGAGCCGGACCTGGTGCAGATTTCCGGCGGCGAGCCCACCATCCATCCGCAGATTCTCGACATTCTGAAACTGGCGAAATCGAAGCCCATCCGCCACGTCATGCTGAACACCAACGGCATCCGCATCGCGCGCGACCGCGCTTTCGTGGCGGAGCTGGCGAAGCTCAAGCCGGGTTTCGAGGTGTATCTGCAATTCGATTCGATGAAGAAGAGCGCGCTGGAGAATCTGCGCGGCGCGGATTTGCGGCGGGTGCGGGAAAGCGCGCTCGCCAATCTGGAGGAGTTTGGCGTCTCGACGACCTTGGTCTGCGTCATCAAGCGCGGCCAGAACGACGAGGAGATCGGCGCCATCGTGCGCCATGCGCTCACCTACAAATGTGTGCGCGGCATCACCTTCCAGCCGGTGCAGGATGCCGGCCGCAACGAAAATTTCGACAAGAATCGCGATCGTTTCCTGCTCACCGACATCCGCCGCGAAATCGGACTCAACTCCGGCGTGTTCGATCTGGATGATGTGATCCCTCTGCCCTGCAATCCGGACGAAATCGCCATCGCTTATGGCTTGCGGGACGGCACGCGGGTCACGCCGATCACCAAGCTCATCCCGAAGGACGAATTGCTGGCGGCTGCGCCCAACACCATTTCGTTCGAAAAATACCCTGAGCTGCAAAGGCGCATCTACAATCTGATGTCGCTGTCGGCCACCGGCGAGGCGACGAAAACCGCGCTGGGCGATCTGCTGTGCTGCCTGCCCAAGGTCGAGGTGCCGAGCGATCTCGGCTACGACAAGGTGTTCCGCGTGGTCATCGTGCAGTTCCTCGACCGCTACAATTTCTGCATCGGCGCGGTGAAGCGCTCCTGCATCCATTTCGTCACGCCGGACCGCAAGATCTATCCGTTCGACACCTACAACCTCTTCTATCGCGACGGCATCGACCGTCGCCTTCGGGAGCCCGTCCATGTCTGATCCACCCGTTACGCCGCCTCCAGCCATAGCTCGGCGCCAGCCGCATTGGACGGCGCTGGCGATCACCTTGCTCGTCATCGGCCTGTTGATCGCCATCCCGTCCGGACTGTGCACCGGCGTGTTCGGCGTGGGCGCGATTTACGACATGATGACCAGTTCCTCGTCGGAAGGCGCCAACATCCTGATGATGGCGTTGATGGTGGGCGGCATTCCGCTGGTCGTCGGGATCGGACTGGTCGCCGTCGCCTTCAGCCTGCGCAAGAACGGATAAAATGAACATCGATCTGCTGTCGCCGCAGGAATTCGCAAACGGGCATCCCTTCGCGCAGTACCGCTGGCTGCGGGAGAACGCGCCGATGTTCTGGCACGATGAGCCGAATGGGCCGGGCTTCTGGGCGGTGACACGCTACCGCGACGTGTGGAGCGTGGATCGCGATTTCCAGAATTTCTCCTCCGA
>DIZC01000038.1:0-77478 GCA_002429315.1 Alphaproteobacteria bacterium UBA6038 | reverse complement strand
CCCTACAAGATGATGCTGATGATGGACCCGCCGCAGCACACGGCCTATCGGCGGCTGATCCGCGAGGCGTTCACCGCGCCGGCCTCTTCAGAACGCACGCCGCGGATGCAGGCGCTGGCGCGGCAGATCGTGGACCGGGTGGTCGCCCGCGGCGAATGCGATTTCGTCAGCGACGTGGCCGGCGAGATGCCGTCGTATGTCATCGCCGAACTGATGGGCCTGCCGCTCGAGGACGGCCGCGAGCTCTACAAGCTGACCGAGATCATCCACACCTCGCCGGAGGCGCAGGCGCCGGGCGCCGGTGCCGAAGCGGTGTTCAAGATGTTCGAGTACGGCCGCGGCGTGATGGCGGAGAAGCGCGCCCGGCCGGCGGACGATCTGGCCACGCGCCTGTTGCACGCGGAGGTCGACGGCAAACGGCTGGAGGACATCGAGTTCCTGCTGTTCTTCCTGCTGCTGATCGATGCGGGGGGCGACACCACCCGCAACCTGCTCTCCTCCGGGCTGATTGCGCTGCTGGAGAACCCGGAGCAGCTGTCGTGGTTGAAGGCCGATCTGGATGCGCGGTTGCCTTCCGCGCGCGAAGAACTGCTGCGCTATACCACGCCGGTCATTTACATGCGGCGCACGGCGAGGCGCGACACCATTCTCGCCGGCGAGCAGATCGCATGCGGACAGAAAGTGGTGATGTATTTCGGCTCTGCCAATCGCGATCCGGAGAAATTTGAGCGGCCGGATGAGCTGGATCTGTCGCGCGCGCCGAACGAGCACATCGCCTTCGGCACCGGTCCGCACGGCTGCCTCGGCCAGCACATCGCGCGTATCGAGATCGACGCGATCCTGCATGAAGTGCTCACGCGCATGGACGATATTGCGCTTGCCGGCCCGCCGGAGTGGCTGCTCTCCAACTTCATTTCCGGCCCGAAGCGGATGCCGGTGCGGTTTAGGTCGACCGCTGTTTAGCTTTGGGCATGCTTGCTCAAAACAAAGTCACGCTGTTCCCACCTTGAGGAAGGGTCGAAAAATCCGGAGCGAAGCGGAAGATTATATCCTCCCCCGCTTGCGGGGGAGGTGCCGAATGCGAGCGAAGCGAGCATGAGGCGGAAGGGGGAACTCCCCCTACCGTCTCGCACTCGCTGCGTTCGTGCGATCCACCTCCCCCGCAAGCGGGGGAGGATGATTCATTCGTCATACCACTCCCCGGACAAGCCGGGCGATGACGGAATTTGTTGGCGAAAACATCAGCCGAATACCCGGCTTGCGGTCAGACCGTCGAAGATGAATTGCATGGCAAGCGCGGCGAGCAGGATGCCGGAGACGCGCGCCACCACATTGACGCCGGTCGTCCCCAGCACGCGCATCAATCCCTGCGACAGCAGCATCGCCGCAAATACGAGCAGAATGTTGAGCAGCAGGGCCAGCAGCACCATGCCATCCGCGAGATGCGTGTGCGCGCGGCCCATGAGCAATACGATCGCCGTCATGCTGCCCGGCCCGGCGGTGAGCGGGATTGCGAGCGGGAAGACGGCGATGTCCGGCTGCCGCTTGGCTTCCATTTCCTCGGGCGGCGTGATGGAGGTGAGGCCGGTGTGCCGGCGCAGCAGCATTTCCGCCGACGTCATCAGCAGCAGGACGCCGCCGGCGGTGCGGAACGCCGGCAGTCCCACCCCGATCAGCGACAGAAGCTGGATACCGCCCAGCGCAAACGCCAGCAGCACGCCGGCCGCTACGCCGGCTGCCACGATGGCCAGCCGCCGCTTGGTCGCGACGTCGATGCCGGGCGTGAGCGCCAGGAACATCGCCGCCACCTCCACCGGGCCGATGGCGACGAACAGCGTGGTGAAAGCGCTGATGAACGTATGGAACATCGCGGCTGTCGTAGCGCGATCAGTAGATTTCGAACAGGCCCGCGGCGCCCATGCCGCCGCCGACGCACATCGTGACGACGCCATACTTCGCGCCGCGGCGCTTGCCCTCGATCAGCACGTGACCGGTGGTACGCGCGCCGGTCATTCCGTAGGGGTGGCCGATGGCAATGGCGCCGCCTGACACGTTCAGCTTTTCGCTGGGAATGCCGAGACGGTCGCGGCAATAAAGGAGCTGGCTGGCGAACGCTTCGTTCAGCTCCCAGAGATCGATGTCCTCCGCTTTGAGATCGTTGCGCTCCAGCAGCTTCGGCACCGCGAAGACCGGGCCGATGCCCATCTCGTCGGGATCGCAGCCGGCCACGGCCATGCCGCGATAGGCGCCGAGCGGCTGCAGCCCGCGTCGCTCCGCTTCCTTCGCGTCCATCAGCACCACGGCCGCCGCGCCATCGGAGAGCTGTGAGGCATTGCCGGCCGTGATGTATTTGCCTTCCTTCACCACCTGCCCGCCTTTGAACACGGGCTGCAGCTTCTGCAGATCGGCAAGCGTGGTCTGCGGCCGGTTGCCTTCATCGTGACTGAGCACAATGAATTTCTCGCTGGTCGCGCAAGTTTCCTTGTTCGTGATGAGCATGGTTGAGGGCAGCGGCACGATTTCCTGTTCATAGCGGCCTTCGGTTTGCGCCTGCGCCGTGCGCTGCTGCGATTGCAGCGCGTATTCGTCCTGCGCCTCGCGGGAGATGCCGTAGCGCTCCGCGACGATCTCGGCGGTTTCGATCATGCTCATGTAGAGCGACGGCAGATGCTCGCGCAGCCACGGATCGCCGGCGCGATAGCGATTCATCTTGTCGTTCTGGACGAGCGAGATGGATTCAAGCCCGCCGCCGACCGCGATCGTCATGCCGTCGTCGACGATCTGCTTGGCGGCCGTGGCGATGGCCATCAGCCCGCTGGAGCATTGGCGATCGATGGTCATGCCGGCGACGGAAGTGGGAAGCCCAGCGCGCATGGCCGACTGGCGCGCGATGTTGCCGCCCGTGGTGCCCTGCTGCATGGCGCAGCCCATCACCACGTCTTCGACTTCGCCGCGCTCGATGCCGGCGCGCTTCACGGCCGCGGCGATCACGTGCCCGCCCATCTCCGCACCCGGCGTGTTGTTAAACGCGCCGCGATATGCTTTGCCAATCGGCGTGCGGGCGGTAGAAACGATTACGGCTTCACGCATCTTGAGTTCCTCAGGTTATTTATTCGTCATCCTCATCATCCCCCGGATATCTGCACTCGCACCCAATGATCTGGCCGCCACAGGCTGGACAGCGCTCCACATCACAACCTGGCACATGAAATTCGTCTTTGATGGCGGCACAATCGTGGCAAGGTTGTCTGTCGGCTCCCCAATGGTCTTCTTCCTCTCCGTAGCGCACTCTACCCATCGTAGTGCCGTTCGGCTCGCATGTGGTGATGGCTTGAGCTTCTCGGAGCCGATCCGGCCAAGACTCCAACACCTTGACCCCTCGAAAGATGATTCGGTTTTCGTCCATCGACGTTTTTTACTTCGGGCGCGTGAACGCTTTTCCGTCGGTCACGAGTTGCTCCAGCAATTTGGATGGTGCGAACACATCGCCCATTTGCGCCTGCCACTCGCGCATGCGACCGAGCACCTTGTCGAGCCCGATCAGGTCGCCGTACCACATCGGGCCGCCGCGGTATTTGGGCCAGCCATAGCCGTTGATCCACACCACATCGATATCGGAGGCGCGGATCGCCTTGCCTTCCTCGAGAATTTTCGCGCCCTCGTTGATCGTCGGATAGATGCAGCGCTCCAGAATCTCCTCGTCGGAAATCTGCCGCACATTGGTGCCGCTTTTGGCGCGGAAATCTTCGATGATCTTGGCGGTGACTGGCGACGGCTTGGCGTTGCGGTTCTCGTCATAGTCGTAAAAACCGGCGCCGGTTTTCTGGCCGCGGCGGTCCATCTCGCACAGCACTTCGCGGATTGTCGCGCCTTTCGAGCTCTCCTTCGACCAGCCGATGTCGAGTCCGGCCAGATCGCTCATCTGGAACGGCCCCATTGGGAAGCCGAAATCGTAAAGCACGCGATCGACATCCCACGGCATCGCGCCTTCCATCACCAGCTTCTGCGCCTCGCGCTGGCGCTGCGCCAGCATTCTGTTGCCGACGAAGCCGGGGCACACACCGACCAGCGCCGCGATCTTGCCGATCTTCTTGGCGATCTGCATCGAGGTGGCGACCACCGGCTTCGACGTCTTGTCGGCGCGCACCACTTCCAGCAGCCGCATCACGTTGGCGGGAGAGAAAAAATGCAGCCCGATCACTGACTCCGGCCGCTTCGTGGCGCTGGCGATCTCGTCGGTGTCGAGATAGGAGGTGTTGGTGGCAAGCACCGCGCCCGGCTTCACGATCTGGTCAAGCTTGCCGAACACCTCCTTCTTGATGTCCATGTTCTCGAACACGGCTTCGATCACGAGATCGCTGTCGGCGAGGTCTTCGAGCGCCATCGAACCCTTCAACAGGCTCATGCGCTTCTCGACATCCGCGGCCGTCATGCGGCCTTTCTTCGCCGTGTTCTCGTAATTGCGGCGGATGACGGAGAGGCCGCGGTCCAGCGCCTCCTGTTTCGCTTCCACAAGGGTGACGGGAATGCCGGCGTTGGCGAAGTTCATGGCGATGCCACCGCCCATGGTGCCGGCGCCCACGATGCCGACCTTGTTTACCGGAATGGTGGGCGTGTCGGGCGGCACATCCGGAATCTTCCACACTTCGCGCTCGGCGAAGAACACGTATTGCTGCGCGCGCGATTGCGAATCCTGGAACAGCTCGACGAACAGCCGCCGCTCCTCCTTCAGACCTTGTTCGAACGGCAGGTTCACGGCCGCTTCGATGCACTGGATGTTGTTCTCCGGCGCCTTGAGCCCGCGGAAGCGCCGCGCGTTCTCCTTGCGGAAGTTTGCGAATATCTCCGGATGGCCGCGCGCGGCTTCCACTTTCTCGTTGCTGTCGCGCACCTTGCGCAGAGGCCGGTTCTCCGCAACCACCTTGCGGGTGAAGGCTATGGCCGCATCGCGCAACTGCTCTTCCGGCGCGAGCTCATCGACAAGCCCTACTTCCAGCGACTGCTTTGCCGGCACGTGGCGGCCGCTGGTCACCATGTCGAGCGCCATTTCGGGGCCGACGATGCGCGGCAGGCGCTGCGTGCCACCGGCACCCGGCAACAGACCAATGTTCACTTCCGGCAGACCGCAGCGCGCGCTCGGCACCGCCACGCGGTAGTGCGCGCACAGCGCCACTTCCAAACCGCCGCCCAGGGCCGTGCCGTGGATCGCGGCGATCACCGGCTTGGGCGCGCCCTCGATGATGTCTTCCAGATCGAGCAGGCTTGTGCCCTTGGGCGGCTTGCCGAATTCGGTGATGTCGGCGCCGGCGATGAACGTCTTGCCCTCGCAGATCAGCACGATGGCTTTGGCCTCGCGGTCGGCAATCGCCTGGCGGAAGGCTTCGGCAAGGCCGTCGCGCACTTTGGCGGACAGCGCATTCACCGGCGGCGAATTGAGGGTGATGAGGGCGATTTCGCCTTCGCGCGAAAGATCGGTCACTTCGTTGATGGCGGTCATGGCAGCGGCCCCTGATATTTTGTCAGGGCAAGCATGCGACGGCTCAGATATCTGAGTCCAGATCAGGCGCGGCCGAGTGCCAGATCGCTGACGTAAGGATTGGTTTTGCGCTCCCAGCCGAAGGTCGACATCTGCCCATGCCCCGGGACGAAGCGCATGTCGTCGCCCAACGGCCAGAGTCGCTCGGTGATCGATGTCACCAGCTGCGCGTGACTGCCGCGCGGCAGATCGGTGCGGCCGACGGAGCCGGCAAACAGCACGTCGCCGACGAAGGCGATCTTCACCTCGGGATGGAAGAAAACGATGTGGCCGGGCGTGTGGCCGGGACAACGACGCACGCCGAGCATCACCTCGCCCACCTGCACCTAATTGCCCTCGGCGAGCCAGCGGTCCGGAATGCAGGCCTCGCCCTCCCAGCCATGGCGACGGCAATCCTCGGCGAGACGGTCGAGCAGGAATCGGTCGTCAGGATGCGGGCCTTCGATCGGCACACCGGCCTCGCGACTGAGCGCGGCGGCTCCGCCGGCGTGGTCCAAATGGCCGTGGGTGAGAAACACTTTTTCGAGCGTGAGGCCCTGACTGGCGATGGCTGCCAGCAGCCGCAGCACCTCGCCGCCGGGATCGATCACCGCCGCCCGGCGCGTCCGGCTGCACCAGAGAAGCGAGCAGTTCTGGCGGAAGGGCGTGACCGGCAGGATGGCGGCGTGCAGGGGCGGCTCGGGCATTTGCCGGGCCTTTTTGCGCGATTTTGGCGCTAACGATGTCAAAAACTTAAGGGCCCGATGTAGCCCTGCCGCAACAGGTTGGGCGCGGCGTTCCGTTGATAGTTGCGGCCCGCAGGCCTATGTTTCAGTCGGTATGAAGGGTGTATGGGATTTCGGGCCAGAAGCTCGGGGGATCGATTTGCGTTCAGGGTTGATCATATCCGGTTTGGCCGCGCTCGGTATCGCGGGCGGCGGAGCCATGGCCCAGGCCGCGGCGACCGGTCTCGACCTGCCGATGCCCGTCAACGCCACGATCTCCGTTCCTGCGTCTTCGCTGGTTCCGCTCGCCGACGACAGCAAAGCCTTCGAATTTTCCCCCACCATCCACCTGAACGTCGCGCAGGCCGGCTTTGCTGCGGCGCCGTTCCAACTCGGTCCCGCCTTCGCCATGCATGCCGCTGCCTCGCCTTTGGTCATGGATGTGCCGCAGGCGCACGCCGCCGCCGCGGCTTTGGATTGGGATTTTTCCAAATGGGGCGGCCTTGGACTGACCGCAGCCAATTCCTCCGGCACGCCCGGACTGCTCGGCGATTACACCCCCACGCCGCTGTCGCTGGCCGACGATACCAAGACGGCGGCCACCGGCCTGTCGGCGCACGTCAAATTCGGCGACGGCTGGGTGACGAGCTTCTCCTACAGCATGGATATCACCCAGCTTGACCTCAAGGCGGGCGCTTCGCCGATCCTGGCCACAAGCTCCGTACACGGACAATCCTACGGCGTCTCCGTCGCCAAGCACGGCCTGTTCGGCGATGCCGACGCGCTGGGCCTCTCTGTGAGCCGTCCATCGGAGAATTATTTCGGTAGCGTCAGTCTTGCCGATGCGGGCCTCGAGGGCCGCGTCAACCTGAGCGACAGCTATCGCGGCATCGCGCTATCCAACCAGGCGCAGGAGACCGACATCGCGCTTGGCTATGTGACCACGTTCTTCAATGGCGCGCTGGCGCTGCAGGCCAACGCCGGCTACCAGATGAACGTCGCGGGCCAGAGCGGCGCCAATTCGCTGACCGTGCTCAGCCGCGCCAAGATCAACTTCTAAGCACCGCGTCTGCTGAGAACCGGGTCGGGCGAGCCCCTCGGCTTTTTCGCTTGTGGCGTAGCTTCGCGGGCCCTAGAACGCGCGGCTTCCAGCAAAACCCAGGGTATGTCGCCATGGCCGGGCCGCAATACGTGTTTGTGATGAAGGGTCTGTCGAAGACCTATTCGGGCGGGCGGCAGGTGCTGAAGGACATCTGGCTCAGCTTCTATCCCGGCGCCAAGATCGGCATCGTGGGCGTGAACGGCGCCGGCAAGTCCACCCTCATGCGCATCATGGCGGGGCAGGACAAGGAGTTCACCGGCGAGGCGTGGGCGGCGGACGGCATCCGCACCGGCTATCTGCCGCAGGAGCCGGAGCTCGATCCCTCCAAGGACGTGCTCGGCAACGTGCTCGAAGGCGTGGCGGCGAAGAAGGCGCTGCTTGACCGCTACAACGAGATCGCCGCCAACTATTCCGACGAAACCGCCGATGAAATGGCGGCGCTGCAGGACAAGATCGACGCGGCCGGCCTGTGGGACCTCGACAGCCAGGTGGAGCAGGCCATGGACGCGCTGCGCTGCCCGGATCCCGATGCCGATGTGACAACCTTGTCGGGCGGCGAGAAGCGGCGCGTCGCATTGTGCAAGCTTCTACTCGATGCGCCCGATATCCTGCTGCTCGACGAGCCCACCAACCATCTGGATGCGGAGTCCGTTGCCTGGCTCGAGCACACGCTGGTGGAATACAAAGGTTGCGTCATCCTCGTCACGCACGACCGCTATTTCCTTGACAACGTGACCCGCTGGATCCTGGAGCTGGATCGCGGCCGCGGAATTCCGCATGAAGGCAATTACACCTCGTTTCTCGAGATCCAGGACAAGCGGCTGCAGCAGGAGGGCAAGGAGGAAGAAGCCCGCGAGCGCACCATCGCCCGCGAGCGCGACTGGATTTCCAAGTCGCCCAAGGCGCGGCAGGCGAAATCCAAGGCGCGCATCCAGGCCTACGAGGAATTGCTGGCGAAATCGCAGGAGCAGCGGACCGGCCCGGCGCAAATCCTCATTCCGATTTCCGAGCGGCTCGGCAGCGTGGTGGTGGAGTCAGAAAATCTCAGCAAGGCGTACGGCGACAAGCTGCTGTTCGAAAATCTCCAATTCAAGCTGCCGCCCGGCGGCATCGTCGGCGTCATCGGCCCCAACGGCGCCGGCAAGACCACGCTGTTCCGCATTCTCACCGGCCAGGAAACGCCGGACGCGGGAACCTTGCGCATCGGCGACACCGTGCATCTGGGCTATGTCGATCAGTCGCGCGACGCGCTCGATGCAAACAAGACCGTGTGGCAGGAAATCTCCGGCGGCACCGACATTCTCGAATTCGGCAAGACGAAGATGAACTCCCGCGCCTATGCCGGCGCGTTCAATTTCCGCGGCGGCGATCAGCAGAAGAAGGTGGGGCAGCTCTCCGGCGGCGAGCGCAACCGCGTGCATCTCGCCAAGATGCTGAAATCCGGCGCCAACCTGCTGCTGCTCGACGAACCGACCAACGATCTCGACGTCGAGACGCTGCGCGCGCTGGAGGCGGCGCTGGAGGACTTTGCGGGCTGCGCCATGATCATCAGCCACGACCGCTGGTTTCTGGACCGCGTGGCGACGCACATGCTGGCCTTCGAAGGCGACAGCCACGTAGAGTGGTTCGAAGGCAATTTCCAGGACTACGAAGCCGACAAGAAGCGCCGCCTAGGGCTAGACGCCGATCAGCCCCACCGCATCAAATACAAGCGCTTTGCACGAGCCTGAATGAGCGGCCTGCTATCACCGCTAAATCTGCCCCGTGGTGCGGACCCGCTCGGCGCGCTGCCGCAGATTGGCGATCAGCGCGCGGACGTCGTTGTTGTGCTGGGCGAGAAACGAGCTGAAATCGTCCTGCTCGGTGATGGCTAGGTCGAGGCCCGCCACCACGATGTCCACGACGCTGAGCTTGCCGCCGCTGCCGTAGACCCGGAAATCGACCTCGATGGGTTCCTGGCCCTGCGCAGCGCGGGGGTCGACCAGCACGGTCCTGACCAGTTCATCGCCTGGCGCCCGCTCGATCGAGCCCGTCACGCGCAGGCTCTGGCCGCTGTATTTCGAAAACTCCGCGCCATAGACGGCGAACGCATAATCGCGGAACGCCTCGATGAAGGTATCCTGCTCGGCCGGCGTCGTGCTTCGCCGTGCCGGCCCGAGCGTATAGAGCGCGATCCGCCGCAGATCGGTGAGCGCCAGCAGAAAGTTACGGAACTGCGCCTGTCTTTGCTCCTTGCTCAGACTCGGATTGTTCAGCACCTGCAGGCCATGATCGACGTTGCGCTGGACGAATGCTTCCGCGGCGGGACTGGCATTTGCGGCCGGCGCCAAGCCGGTAACAGCAAACGCGCAGACGAGAACCATCGCCATGGCGGCAACGACGGGCGAGAATATCGATTTCAGCATGAGCACGGTCCTGATGTTGCGCCAATCGCGCAATTCTGCTGCGCGGATGTGGCGGGTTCGTGGCGGCTTTTAAGCCTCACAAATTCGGGAGGTTCGTGACGTCCGGCTTTCCGTTGCGGATTTCGTTGTTGCGGTTCTGCCGGTAAAGGCTGCGGATCGAGGCGTAGAAATCGATCGACTGCCGCTCGATTGCATCGAGGCTTTCCAGATTGCGCGAACGCAAATCGATGCCGCTCAGCACGCTGCGCCCGACCGACCACCAGAATTTCTCGCGGATATGGGGATAGTAAGTCCACGGATCGAGGAAGGTGTCGCCGATCTGCCCGGCGATGTCCCGAGGCGGATCCGGCCCTGCGATCGGCAGCACGAGATAGGGGCCTTCCTGCACGCCCCACACCGCCAGCGTCTGGCCGAAATCCTCGGTGTGGAACGGAAGGCCCATGTCGCTGGCCACGTCCACCAGTCCCGCGACGCCAAGAGTCGAATTCACGCTGAAGCGCGCGACGGTCTC
Source organism: Alphaproteobacteria bacterium UBA6038 (assembly GCA_002429315.1). Classification (GTDB taxonomy): domain Bacteria; phylum Pseudomonadota; class Alphaproteobacteria; order Micropepsales; family Micropepsaceae; genus Rhizomicrobium. Next base: position 67,220 of record DIZC01000038.1, on the reverse strand, counting down.
GGTGCTGCGCTCGATTTCGCCCTGCAGGACGTCGTTGGCGAAGGTCACCGGCAGGTTGAGGTTCACCAGGAAGTTGTGAACGCCCTCCCGCGCAGGCTCCGGAACGGCGGCGACATAGGCCTGCGCGACCGGCTTGATGACCGCCTTGTCGACCTGCTGGTTGAAGTCGAAGACTTGGCGATTCCACGATTCATAGGGGTCGTTGGCGCCCGACGGATCGTCGACGTTCGCACACCCCGCCAGCAGCAGCATCGCGCTCGCGCCCGCAGCCGTAAGAAATCCCCGCATGCACCACCATCACAAATGCCGCTGACACAACGCGCGTCGCTCAAATTTGGCGCACGCGCGCTGCACCGATCATACGTGCATAATTGGGAGAACGATCATGAAATCAAGGCCACTTCCATGAGGTGACCTTTGCCGCGTGCCGGCGCAGCAACCGGACTCTGCCCGGCGGGCTTGCGCTATTGCATAAGCATATACAGATATGTTTATGTCTTTGGATGCAGGCCCTGCTTTCCTTGCTTCAGGGGGCGGCCGACCCCACCCGCCTTCGGCTCCTGTTCCTTGTGGCCGAGGGCGAACTCACGGTCACTGAGCTGACGACCATTGTCGGCCAAAGCCAGCCGCGCGTCTCGCGCCACCTCAAGCTGCTGTGCGAGGCGGGGTTGCTCGAGCGGTTCAAGGAAGGCAGCTGGGTTTTTCACCGCCTCCGGGATTCCGGCCTGAGCGCCGCGTTCGCAAAGGCGCTGATGAGCCTGCCGCTGCAAGATCGTGCGGCTTTCGACACCGACCGCGCACGGCTGGCAAATGTGCGGGCAGCACGTGCGGCAGCGGCCGCAGCGTTCTTCCGCGCAAACGCCCCGAACTGGGAGCGGCTGCGCTCGCTGCATGCGCCGGAGAAGAACGTCGAGGCCGCCATCCTGCAGGTTCTCGGGGCCGCTCCGATCGAGTCGTTCCTGGATGCCGGCACCGGCACCGGACGCATGCTCGAGCTGATGGCGCAGCATGTTCGCCGCGGCATCGGAGTCGATGTGAGTCCGGAGATGCTCGCAGTCGCGCGCGATCGCCTGGAGCGCGCCGGCGCGCATCACTGCCAAGTGCGCCTTGCCGATATTTACCGGCTGCCGTTCCGCACCGCCACGGCGGAAGCGGGTTTCGACGCGGCGATCTTCCATCAGGTGCTGCATTATCTCGATGAACCGCAGCTTGCGGTGGCCGAGATCGCGCGCGTGTTGAAGCCCGGCGGGCGATTGGTGATCGCCGATTTCGCGCCGCACGAGCTGGAGTTCGTGCGCATCGAGCTTAAGCACCGCCGTCTCGGGTTTTCCGACCGCGAGGTGGAAGGCTGGTTTGCCGCCGCCAATCTGGAACCGACGGTTTCCGAGGCGATCGCGCCGTCGCCCCATCCGGGACGCTCCGGCGATGCCACGTTGACCGTGAAGATCTGGACGGCGCGCGCCGCCGTGGGGCAGCGGGCGAAAGCGGAGGCAGCATGAGCCTGCAGCGGCTCGCGGCGCACACGCGTCCGCTCAGGGTGTCGTTCGAGTTCTTTCCGCCCCGCACGGCGGAGATGGAGGAGCAACTGTGGCGGGCCATTCGCCGGCTCGAGCCGCTGGCCCCGGCATTTGTCTCGGTGACATACGGCGCCGGCGGCTCCACACGCGAGCGCACGCACGCGACCGTAAAGCGCATCGTGGAAGGAACCACGCTTGCGCCGGCCGCGCACCTGACCTGCGTGGCCGCGTCGCGGGAAGAAATCGAGCAAGTCGTTGCCAGCTATTGGGAGGCCGGCATCCGGCACGTCGTGGCGCTCCGCGGCGACATGCCCGATGCAGGGCCGTACGCGCCGCATCCGCAAGGCTATTCGTCGACGCCCGAACTGATCGAAGACATTCGCCGAATTGCGCCGTTCGAGATTTCGGTGTCGGCCTATCCGGAGTGTCATCCCGATTCGCCTTCGCTCGATCATGAGATGGAGTTGCTGCGCGCCAAGGTGGGTGCGGGCGCGGTCCGCGCGATCACCCAATTCGGCTTCGATTCAGCGGTGATCGCACGGTTCCGCGACCTGGCGCGCCGCCGCGGCATTCTGGTGCCGATCGTCCCCGGCCTCATGCCGACCACCAACATCAAGGGCGTACGCCGCATGGCGGCCAAAGCCGGCGTGCGGGTCCCCGATTGGCTGAACCGGCTTTACGAAGGTCTGGATGAGGATCCCGAGACTCGCAAACTGATCGCCGCGGCCGTGCTGGCCGAGCAGGTGGAAGAGCTCCGCTCCGAAGGCTTCGATCAGTTCCACTTCTACACGCTCAACCAAGCCGACCTTACCTATGCCGCCTGCCGCATTCTCGGCATCCAGCCGGTGGCGACCGTTGCGGAAGCCGCGGCATGAATTGGGATCGCGCCACCCGGCTTGCCTGGCTTCGCGCGGAAGCCCAACGCCGCATTCTGCTGCTGGACGGTTCCTGGGGCGTGATGATCCAGGGCTACGGCCTGAGCGAAGCCGATTTCCGCGGCGCGCGCTTTGCCGATCACCCGCGCGATGTGAAGGGAAACATCGACCTCCTGACGCTGACGCGGCCCGACATCATCCGCGACGTGGGCCACGCCTATCTCACAGCCGGCGCGGACATTCTCGAAACCAACACCTTCACCGCGGCCGAATCCTCGCAAGGCGACTACGGCCTTTCGCACCTGGTCGGTGAGCTGTGCGAAACCGGCGCGCGGCTCGCCCGCTCCATCTGCGACGAACGCGCCACGGCCGAGCGGCCGCGGCTCGTCGCCGGCGTGATCAGTCCCACCAACCGGACGGCATCGATCTCCCCGGACGTGAACGATCCGGGCTTCCGCAACATCGGATTCGATGAGCTGCGCAAGACGTACCGCGAGGTGGTGCGCGGACTGGTGATCGGCGGCGCCGATCTGCTGATGATCGAAACCATCTTCGACACCTTGAACGCCAAGGCCGCCATCTATGCGGCGGAAGAAGTGTTCGACGAAGCGAGTGAGCGGCTGCCCATCTGGATTTCCGGCACCATCACCGATCTTTCCGGCCGCACGCTCACCGGGCAGACCACCGAAGCGTTTTGGCATTCCATCCGGCACGCCCGGCCCTTCGCCGTCGGACTCAATTGCGCGCTCGGGGCCAAGGAACTGCGCCCCTATGTGGACGAGTTGTCGCGCGTGGCCGACACGCTGGTCAGCGTCCATCCCAATGCCGGGTTGCCGAACGCATTCGGTGGATACGACGACACGCCGGCATCCATGGCGGCGCAGATCGGCGAGTTCGCACGGGCCGGCATGGTCAACATCGTCGGCGGCTGCTGCGGCACGACGCCGGCGCACATCAAAGCCTTCGCCGAAGCGATCGACGGTGTGCCGCCACGCGCCGTTCCGGAGAAGCCGCGCTACCTGCGACTCTCGGGGCTGGAGCCGTTCACGCTCACGCCCGAGACCAATTTCGTGAACGTCGGCGAGCGCACCAACATCACCGGCTCCGCCAAGTTCCGCAAGCTGATCGCCGCCAACGATTACGAAGGCGCCGTCGAAGTGGCGCGCAGCCAGGTCGAGAACGGTGCCCAGATCCTCGACATCAACATGGACGAAGGCTTGATCGACTCGGAAGCGGCCATGCGGCGCTTCGTCAGCCTGATCGCCGCGGAGCCCGACATCACCCGCGTGCCGCTGATGATCGATTCGTCCAAGTGGAGCGTGATCGAAGCGGGGCTGAAGGCTTGCCAGGGCAAGCCCATCGTGAACTCCATCAGCCTGAAGGAAGGGGAAGAGCCGTTCGTCGCGCACGCCAAGGAGGTGATGCGGTTCGGCGCCGCCGTTGTCGTTATGGCCTTCGACGAGCAGGGCCAGGCGGATACCGCCGAGCGCAAAGTCGCCATCTGCAAGCGCGCCTACGACATTCTGGTCAACAGGGTCGGCTTTCCGTCCGAAGACATCGTCTTCGATCCGAACATTTTTGCGGTCGCCACCGGTCTCGAGGAGCACAACGATTACGGCCGCGCCTTCATCGAAGCGGCAAAGCAGATCCGTGCCCAGCTGGCCCATGTGCACGTGTCGGGTGGGGTGTCGAACTTCTCGTTCTCCTTCCGCGGCAATGAGCGGGTGCGCGAAGCCATGCATTCGGTGTTCCTGTTCCACGCCATCAAGGCGGGCATGGACATGGGCATCGTCAATGCCGGCCAGCTGCCGGTCTACGAGGATATCCCCGTCGAGTTGCGCGATGCGGTCGAAGACGTGCTGTTCAACCGCCGCGCCGACGCCACCGAGCGCCTGCTCGAACTGGCGCAGCGTTTCAAGAACGACTCCGGCGGCGCGCAGGAACAGACCACGCTTGCCTGGCGCGATGCACCCGTCGATGATCGGCTGAAATATGCGCTGGTGCACGGCATTGCCGATTACGTCGTCGAAGACACCGAAGAAGCGCGGCAGAAGGCGGCGCGGCCGCTCGATGTGATCGAAGGTCCGCTGATGGCGGGCATGAACGTGGTCGGCGACCTGTTCGGCTCCGGCAAGATGTTCCTGCCGCAGGTGGTGAAGAGCGCGCGGGTGATGAAGAAGGCGGTGGCGCACCTGTTGCCGTACATGGAGGCCGAGCAGGCGAAGAACCAGACGAAGGAGCCGGCCGGGCGCATTGTCATGGCCACCGTCAAGGGCGACGTGCACGATATCGGCAAGAACATCGTCGGCGTGGTCCTGCAGTGCAACGGCTACGAGGTGATCGATCTGGGCGTCATGACGCCGGCGCAGAAGATCCTCGACACCGCGCGCGACAGATCCGCCAACATCATCGGACTCTCCGGCCTGATCACGCCGTCGCTGGACGAAATGGTGCATGTCGCGAGCGAGATGGAGCGTCAGGGCTTTGACATTCCACTGCTGATCGGCGGCGCCACCACGTCGCGCGTGCACACCGCGGTGAAAATCAGCCCTAGCTACAGCCGCGGCGCGGTGGTGCATGTGAACGATGCGTCGCGCGCGGTTGGCGTCGCGTCCAATCTGCTGAGCAAAACGGCGAGTGCGGGTTTCGCCACGACCACCCGCAAGGAATACGAGGGCATTGCGTCGCGGCATCGCGCGAGCCATGCCCCGGGACGCCGGCTGTCCCTGGCGCAGGCGCGCGCCAACCGGCTGAAATTCGATTGGGCGAGCTACACGCCGCCCAAACCGAGCTTTCTGGGCTTGCGGGATTTCGGGCCTTACGACCTTGCCGAAATCGCGCGCTACATCGATTGGGGTCCGTTCTTCCAGACCTGGGAACTGACCGGTCCGTTCCCACAGATTCTGGACGATCCGCAACAGGGCGAAGCGGCGCGCGAGCTTTATGCCGACGCGCAGGCGATGCTTCGGCGCATCGTCGAAGGCAATTGGCTCGCCGCCCGCGCCGTCATCGGCTTCTGGCCGGCCAACGCCGATGGTGACGATATCGTTTTGTTTGGCGATGACAGCCGTGCTGCGCCGCTCGCTACGTTGCACACGCTCCGCCAGCAGATGGCGCGCGACAGCAGCAAGCCCAATCTGGCGCTCGCCGACTTTGTCGCGCCGAAAGGCACGCCCGATTACATCGGCGGCTTCGCCGTCACCTCCGGGATCGGCGAAGAGAAGCACATCAAGCGCTTCGAAGCGGCGAAGGACGACTACAGCGCCATCCTGCTGCGCGCGCTCGCCGACCGGCTGGCGGAAGCCTTCGCCGAGCGGATGCACGAGCGCGTGCGCCGGGAATTCTGGGCCTACGCGCCGGACGAGAACCTCGCTTCCGAAGAACTCATCCGCGAACGGTATCGCGGCATTCGTCCGGCGCCGGGTTATCCTGCACAACCCGATCACACGGAAAAAGCCACGCTGTTCGGGTTGTTGGATGCAGAGAAGCGCGCCGGCATTCATCTGACCGAAAGCTTCGCCATGTGGCCCGGCTCATCGGTGAGCGGCCTTTATTTGTCGCATCCGGAGAGCCGCTATTTCGGCACCGGCAAGGTCGAACGCGGCCAGGTGGAGGATTATGCCTGCCGCAAGGGCTGGAGCCTCGCGGAGGCCGAGCGCTGGCTCTCGCCCATCCTCAACTACGATCCCCGCGCCGCCGCGGCGGCTTGAGCTACGCGCTGTTCGTATATGCGATGAAAAAAAGGAGGAATAAGGTAAAGCAGCGCTGCCATCGCAAGGATGCAGAATATTGTGAAGATGATCTTCCAGCCCAAAGAAAAAGGCACATATTGGCCGTTCACTCCGCCCTTACGGTAGATAGGCCCGCTCCACATGACCAGCAGCGTGAGGGGTGGAAACAGACAATAGGTGATCACAAGAAATAGCATTTTCCGGTAGAACGGGATCGTCTCTACTCGTTGAGACCGGTTGCTCGCCGCGTATGGATACAGTTTTGCATCGAGAGTGGCAGCGCTCGTCGACAGCGGCGCATGTTGGAATAGCCTATTCTTTTGCTGCTCGAACTCAGCTTGAGTGATGATTCCGCGCGTTCTGAGCGAATCTAACTTCTCAATCTCGTCGGCCGTAGACACGTTTCCCTCCATGATCGGCAGCATTATAGTAAGTGGCCGTATATGCGAAACACGTACCGGTCCTTACGACTAAGGGGGAATGGGGGAAACGTCATGCCAATCGTATTCAGCTATGACCTTACGAATGCAGAGTCACTCGATCATAATCGCATTCGGAGCATGTTTGAAAGGTTCGGCTGGGAGAACATCGGCGGCAGTTGCTACCGTTATCCCCGTCTTGCGCGAATAACGAAGGCGAAGAAGGCGTCCAGTGTTGGCCGAGAGGATTGGTTGAACGCCGTCCTGCCGGCTTTGATGTGTTTCCGAAGCTATGTGCTTAAGCGTAAGCTAAGGATCGGTAAGCATAGCCTTGATGCGCAGACGTCAACAGGCTCACACGGGGCTCAACTGAAAAGTGGCGCGAAACTCGCACTGAAAAAACCGAAGCAAGCTGCATTCGGCGAAAAAGCGCTTCGCAAGTGGGTCGATGGCACTGTGACAGCGCTGCCGCCACATTACTAAGCCGCGAAAGACCTCCCTCACCACGGCCGTTCCTGGCCTTGCCAGGTGAGGAACTTCCCGCTGTCGGCGAGCGTGAGGCCGACAATCACCTTGCGCATTCCGGACACGCTTTCCTCCGGCGAGAGCGAGGCACTCGGGCCGCCCATGTCGGTGCGCACCCAGCCGGGCGACAGCACGACGGAAATGATGCCCTCGCCGCGCCAGCCGATCGCCACGTTGCGCATGACGTTGTTCACCGCCGCCTTGGACGACCGGTAGGCGAGATAGCTGCCCTCCGTTTCCGCCGTGGAGGCCATGCCGCTGGTAATGGTGACGAGCTTCTTCTCAGTGCCGCGCTTCAGGTTTTCACGAAACGCCTGCGCCACCGCGAGCGGCCCCATGGTGTTGACCGCCAAGGTATAGGCCCAGCCTTCGAAATCCATCTCGTCCGCGCTCTGCCGCTTGGGGCCGTAGTACCCAGCGTTGTTGATGAGGATGTCGATGGCTTCGCTTGCCAGCTGCTTGCCGAGCGCTGCACAAGCTTTGAAATCCGATGTGTCCAGCGCGTGAATTTCGATTTGTCCTTGCTTGCCGGCAAGCGCCTTCAGCGCATCGGCACGAGCGGGCTCGCGGGCGCAGGCGATGACTTTCGCGCCGTCCTTGGCATATTGCTTTACGAATTCAAGCCCGATGCCGCGATTGGCGCCGGTAACCAGGACGGTTGTCATGTCGGTTCTCCAAACCCGCCGCCGCCCGGAGTGGCAATGACGATCGCATCGCCCGGTTCCAGCGCAATTTCATCGCGGCCCTTCAGGATGACGTCCGCGCCGTTTGCACGCACGACCATGTTCACTCCGGGCTGTGCGTCTTCGCCGCCGGCAAGGCCGAACGGCGCGGTTTCGCGGCGCGTCGAGAGAATGGCCGCCGTCATCCTCTCGCGGAAGCGAATGCGGCGGATCACGCCATCGCCGCCTTTGTGCGCGCCCTCGCCGCCCGACCCTTCGCGAATGGCAAATGCAGGAGCGCGTGCGTCGGGAGCTCTGGGTCTATGCGCCGGACGAGAATCTCTCAAGCGCCGAACTGATCGCGGAGAAGTATCGCGGCATCCGTCCGGCGCTGGACTATCCCGCCCATCCGGTTCACACCGAGAAGGGCACGCTGCTCCAACTGCTCGACGCCGAGGCGCGGGCCGGTGTCAAGCTCACCGAGAGTTTCTCCATGTGGCCGGAATCCTCGGTGAGCGGCCTCTATTTCTCGCATCCGGAAAGCCGCTATTTCGGCACCGATAAGATGAGCTGCGACCAGGTCGAGGATTGCGCCAGGCGCAAAGGCTGGAGCATTGCCGAAGCCGAGCACTGGGCTCTCCCCCTCCTCAATTACGATGCAAAAGCGAAAGATGCTGCTTAGATTCAATCGCTTATCCGAACGCGCTGTTCTGCATTTTACGGAGAATGAAAGAATCTGCTTCAAAACTGTCACGAATGATGACTCGCGGACAGAAGACGTGTAGAATGAAAGTCAATTGTAGCGCGTATCAATATTTGAATTCACTTGCGGAGAGAGCCATGAAATTCGTCACCGTTCTGTTCGTAGCGATTGCGACGATTGCGACCGCGGTATCCTTTCTGCCGTCCGGAACCGCGCCGGTGTCGCTCCTGCAAGCGGCGTTTGCCGCGGACACTTTCGCTCTTCCTGGTGCGGTTCACACCATAAGCGCATTGGCAGCGGCCCTTAAGGCAGCACGTTCAGCGGTGCCGCCCGGATCCCCAACGAAACGGGCAGCTCCAACAAGGGGCGCACCGGCGCGGCGGGCCGCTTCCACGGCCACGCCAACCGTCGCCACAGCGACAACCGGACCGACTCTCACCTATTGGTGGAACAATTCTCAGCAATCTGTGAATCAGAGCATTTGCAACATCAATCTGATCCCCTCGATCATGTTCTACGTGTCATACTATTGCAATGGAAATTGCCCGACGAACTCTCCCGGCAATCCATATCGCTGGACCATCTGGCTCTATGGCCCAAACAACAACCTGATCGGCTTCTTGCCCCAGCAGCAATTGTCCTCGGACTGGATAAATTGGTCCTTCACGATCCCGGCGCCGCTTACCGCCGGCACCTACCACGGCGTATTGACGCTCGAAGTAAGGCATCTGATCGGGGGCTGGTACACGAAGGTCAACGCCGCGAATACGAATAGCGTCACGTTCACGAACCCAGCCAACCCGATTGGCCAAGCGCCTGTTCCCGATCTGCGTCTTGAAGTCGTGGCCAATTCCACTACTGCCAGCAATTACAGATTGCGCGGTTGGCAGGTGGGCGGGAGCCCGGCGCTTCAGCCGCAATGGAATCTCTACAATTCGGACCAGTCCGGAGCTGAACTGGGTCCTGCAGTGTCCATCACCTGGAGCCCGATGGGGAGTTCCCACGTCATACCGTTCGACCTAAACGCGGGTAGCTGGTATATGCTGAAGTACGGCAACTATTCCGCCTGCTACTCCTGGAATGAAACCCGTCGCAAGATTTACATCGGGCCATGACAATTGAGTTCAAGCTTCCCCAAACCCGCCGCCGCCAGGGGTGGCGATGACGATCTCGTCGCCGGCCTCCAGCTCGATCTCGTCGCGACCGGCGAGCGCCATCATCCCGCCGTTCTTGCGAATGACCATATTGCCGCCAGGCTTTGCATCCCTGCCGCCCGCGAGGCCGAACGGCATCGTTTCGCGGCGCGTCGAGAGAATGGCCGCCGTCATCCTCTCGCGGAAGCGAATGCGGCGGATCACGCCATCGCCGCCTTTGTGCGCGCCCTCGCCGCCCGACCCTTCGCGAATGGCAAACTCCTCCAGCAGAACCGGATAGCGCGCCTCCAGCACTTCGGGATCGGTCAGGCGCGAATTCGTCATGTGGGTGTGCACGGCGGATTGTCCATCGAAATCGGCGCCCGCTCCTGCGCCGCCGCAGATCGTCTCATAATACTGGTGCGATTGGTTCCCGAACGTCAGATTGTTCATGGTGCCCTGTGCCGCCGCCATCACGCCAAGCGCGCCGAAGAGTACGTCGACGACCGCCTGGCTGGTTTCCACGTTCCCACCCGCCACCGCCGCCGGCGGGTGCGGATTGAGCAGCGAGCCTTCCGGCACCAGGATCTCCAGCGGCTTGAGGCAACCGGCGTTCATCGGGATGTCGGAGTCCACCAGGCAGCGAAAGACGTAAAGCACCGCCGCCTTGGTGACGGAGCGCGGCGCGTTCAGATTGTTGGGCTGCTGTTCGCTGGTCCCGGAGAAATCCACCCGAGCGCTGCGCCGCTCTCGGTCGACGGTGATTTTCACCCGGATTTCCGCCCCGCCATCCGTCGGCATGACGAACGCGCCGTCGTGCAGCGCCCCGATGACCTTGCGCACGGATTCCTCTGCATTGTCCTGCACATGGCGCATGTAAGCGGTGACGATTTCGGCGCCGTACAGCGCGCAAACGCGGTTCAACTCCGCGATGCCGCGGGCGCACGCCGCAGCTTGCGCTTTCAGGTCGGCAAGGTTCTGCACCGGATTGCGCGCCGGCCAGGCGCCGCTTTCCAGGCTCGCGCGAATGCCGTCCTCGTCGAAATGCCCGCGGCGCACCATCGGCACGCCGTCGAACAGGACGCCTTCTTCCGCGACGTCTTTGGAAAACGCCGGCATTGAACCGGGCGTGATGCCGCCGATGTCGGCATGGTGGCCGCGGCTCGCAACGAAGAAGCGGCACTCGCCATCAACTAACACCGGCGCGACCACCGTCACATCGGGGATGTGGGTGCCGCCATCATACGGCGCGTTGGTGACGAACATGTCGCCCTCGGCCATCGCCGGATGCTTGCGCATGATGGCGGTGACGCAATCGCCCATCGAGCCCAGATGCACCGGCATGTGCGGCGCGTTCGCGACGAGGCCGCCCTCCGCATCGAAAATGGCGCACGAGAAGTCCAGCCGCTCCTTGATGTTCACGCTGGACGCGGTGTTCTGCAACGTTGCGCCCATTTCTTCGGCGATCGCCATGAAAAGGTTTGCGAACACTTCCAGCAGAACCGGATCGGCCGCGGTGCTGGCGCGAGCGACCGTCCGCGGTGTTTCCCGCGTGAGCACGACGGCGCTCTCGTTCGTGATCGCGGCACGCCATCCCGGCTCGACGACGATCGTCTGGTGCGGCTCGATGAGGAGTGCGGGACCGTTTACGCGCGCGCCAGGCGGCAGCTCCGCTGTCCGGTGCACGGCCGCATTGTGCCAGGAACTTTGCGAGAAAAAGCGAAATCTCCCCTCGCCCCCTTTGGGGGAGAGGGGCTGGGGGTGAGGGGGATTTCGGAAACCAGGACCCGGAAGTCGGAGATCAGGCCCCCCTGAACCAGCATTGGATTCTGTTTTCTGATTTCTGCTTTCGGACTTCTGACTCCCCCTCACCCCAGCCCTCTCCCCTTGAGGGGGAGAGGGAGGACTTTGAGCTTCCACCTCCAGCAACTCTACGATCAGCGGTTTGCCTTCGAAACCGAAGCCGAACAGCCGCGCGTGGCCCTCGGCGAAGGCGCGCGCCATTTCTTCCATGGACGAAAGGGCGATTGGCAGCGTGGTGTCGCTGCCGTCATAGCGGATGTGCGCGCGCACGGCCGACTGCGCGCGCTCCGCGCCCTGGGCAAGCACGTCGGCTTGTGCTTGGCGGGCCAGCTTTTCAGCCGCGTCCTCTAATCGCGGCACGAGTTCCGGGTTCAGTTCGGCGCCGACGGCGCGCTGGCGCACGCGGCGCAGGCGCGCGAGCTTCATCCCGTAGGCCGAAAGCAGGCCCGAAAACGGATGGATGAAAATGCGCGCGATGCCGAGCGCGTCCGCAACTAGGCAGGCGTGCTGCCCGCCGGCGCCGCCGAAGGAGCTGAGCGTATAGTCGCGCGCGTCGTAGCCTTTTGCCACCGAGATGCGCTTGATGGCATTGCCCATGTTTTCGACCGCGATGCGGATGAACCCGTCGGCGACCTGCACCGCGGTTCGCCCGTCGCCGATCTCACGCGCCAACGTCGCAAAACCCTCGCGCACGCTTTCGTCATCCAGCGGCCGATCGGCGCCGGGACCGAAAATGCGCGGGAAGAATTCGGGGCGAAGCTTGCCGACCATGACGTTCGCGTCGGTGACGCAAAGCGGCCCGCCGCGGCGATAGCATCTGGGGCCCGGATCGGCGCCGGCCGAATCGGGTCCGGCGCGAAAGCGCGCGCTGTCGTAATGCAGAATCGATCCCCCGCCCGCGGCCACCGTGTGGATCGCCATCATCGGCACCCGCAGTCGCACGCCCGCGACTTCGGTTTCGTATACCCGCTCGTAAGTGCCGTCGAAGCGCGATACGTCGGTGGACGTGCCGCCCATATCGAAGCCGATGACGTGCTCGAAACCGGCTTCCTTTGCGGTCTCCGCCATGCCCACCACGCCGCCGGCAGGACCGGAGGCGATCGCATCTTTGCCGTGAAAGAACTCCGGCCCGGCGAGCCCGCCGTTCGACGCCATGAAATAGAGTCTCGTGCCGCCCAGCGCGCACGACACGCGATCCGCGTAGCGCGACAACACCGGCGACAGGTACGCATCCGCAACCGTGGTGTCGCCGCGCGAGACGAACTTCATCAGCGGCACGGTGTCGTGGCTGGCCGAAATCTGCGCAAAGCCGATGTCGCGCGCGATCGCGGCCGCGCGCTTCTCGTGCCCCGGATGGCGATAGCCGTGCAGGAACAGAATGGCGCAGGCGGAAATTCCCTCCGCGTGCGCGTTCGCCAGCGCCGCGCGCAGCGCGTCTTCGTCCAGCGGACGCAGCACCTCGCCTTCCACCGTGACGCGCTCATCCGCCTCGATCACCCGCGCGTACAGCATTTCGGGCAACTCAATCTTCAGCGCGAACAGCTTCGGTCGGTTCTGATAGCCAATGCGAAGCTGGTCCTTGAAACCGCGCGTCGTGACAAGCACGAGAGGCTCGCCGGTGCGGGTGAGCAGCGCGTTGGTGGCGACCGTCGTGCCCATGCGCACTTCCGCCACGCGCTCGGGCGGAATTGGCGCGTCCGGCGGAAGCGCGAGGCAGCGCCGGATGCCTTCCAGTGCTGCGTCTTCATAGTCGGGATGTTCGGATAGCAGCTTGAGGCTGCTCAGAGCACCGTCGGGGGCTTCGGCCACGACGTCGGTAAACGTGCCGCCGCGATCGATGTAGAACCGCCATGTTCCCGAGGCTGACATTGCGGCCAGATTGTCCTAATGGTTCGCGCCATGTCCATCTGGGGCAAAATCGGCGGCGCGGCCGCGGGGTTGATCGCCGGCGGGCCGTTCGGCGCAGCGCTCGGCGTGCTGGCAGGTCACTTCCTTGTCGACCGGCCGGCGAGCACGCCTGCCGGCGCAACGGATCCCGGGGTCGCGTTCACCATCGCCATGATCGCCCTCGGCGCCAAGATGGCGAAAGCCGACGGCGTGGTGACCGGCGACGAGGAAGAAGCCTTCCGGCAGTATTTCCGCGTGCCGCCGAGCGAAGAAGCCAATGTGCAGCGCATCTTCCGGCTGGCGCGCCAGGACACCGCCGGCTTCGAAACTTACGCGCGGCAGATCGCCGGCATCTACCGCGGCAATCCGGCGGTTCTGGAGGACATCCTCGACGGCCTGTTCGAAATCGCCAAGGCCGATGGCGTGCTGCATCCGGGCGAACTCGCCTTCCTGGAGCGCGTGGCCGAAATCTTCGGCTTCGCGCCGAACGAATTCCGCCGCATCCGCGCGTCGCATTTTCCCGACAAGGAAGACCCCTATGTCATCCTGGGCGTGGCGCATACCGCGACGGAGGACGAGATCAAGCGAACCTACCGGCTGCTGGTGCGCGAGAACCATCCCGACAGCCTGATGGCGCGCGGCGTGCCGGAAGAGTTCGTCAAGCTCGCCAACGACAAGCTCGCCGCGATCAACGGGGCTTACGACCGGATTGTCGAAGAGCGCGGGCTGAACGGCCGCAGATGACGCCGCTTCCTCTGGAGAACTGGCGCGATTTCTACGTGATGATCGGCACGGCCTCGGGCGCCATCGTCGGCGCAAGTTTCATCGTCGCCTCGCTCGCCTCCGGCGTGAAGGAACTTACCCTCGGCATGCGCGGGTTCATCTCGCCCACCACGGTTCATCTCACAAGCGTGCTGGTGGGCTCAGCGATTCTGTCGGTGCCGAAAATTCCCCCGCTGGCCATCGCGTTGTTGCTGGGCACGGGCGGACTCGCCGGCGTGAGCTACGGCATTATCGTCGTCACGCGCATCTGGAAGTTGAAACTCGGCATGGAGGACTGGTGCTTCTACGCGTTGCTGCCGGTTCTGGCCTATGCCGCCATGCTGGGTGCTTCCGTCATGATCGTGCTAAAGATTGACGATCCGCTCTACGTCCTGGCGGCAGCTTTTGTCCTGCTGCTGATCGTCGGCATTCGCAACGCCTGGGATATGGCCACCTTCCTCATCATGCGCGAGCGCGAATGAGCGAGGCGCCATGAGCTTCACGACGATCGAATGCAAGTCGCCGAACCACGATCCGCGGGCGGAAGGCCCGGTGGATATTCTGGTGATGCATTACACCGGCATGCGAAATGCAGAAGAGGCGCTCGTGCGGCTGTGCGATCCCGAGGCCAAGGTCTCGGCGCATTACACCGTCGATCGGGAGGGCTCGGTTTATGCGCATGTCCCGGAGGATCGCCGCGCGCGGCATGCCGGCGTGTCGTACTGGGCCGGCGTTCGCGACCTGAATTCACGCTCCATTGGAATCGAGATCGTCAATCCGGGGCACGAATTCGGCTATATCCCGTTTGCCGAACCGCAGATCGAAACGGTGATCGAGCTGTCGCTTGGAATTCTCCGGCGGCATCCCGCGATCGCACCGTCGCGCGTGGTTGGACATTCCGACGTCGCGCCCAACCGCAAGCAGGATCCGGGTGAGCTGTTTCCGTGGGCGCGACTTGCCGAGCGCGGCATCGGCGAATGGCCGGCCGGTTCGCCCGCTTCCGGCGATTCTCGCGCGCGGGCCGCGACGGAGGAGAATGCGTTCGCCGCCAAGCTCCGCCGCTACGGTTATGGCGTGCCGCCGGATGTGGACTGGCCGCTTGCCGATGCGATCGCCGCCTTCCAGCGCCATTTTCGTCCGTCATGCATAAACGGCGTGGCCGATGGCGAATGCGCGCAGATACTGGATGCGCTTCTCGCGACCTAGATTGGGCCGGTCAGGGAGCAACGCGCGTGAAGACCATCGGCATGATCGGCGGCATGAGCTGGGAATCCTCCCGGCTCTATTACGAGATCGTCAATCGCGAGATTCAAAAGCGGCTGGGCGGGGTGCACTCGGCGAAGTTGCTGCTGCATTCTTTCGATTTCGACGAGATCGCCGCGCTTCAGCGTGGCGGCCGCTGGCAAGAGGCCACCGCACGGATGGCGGATGCCGGCGTGCGGTTGGCGCGCGGCGGAGCGGATTTCCTCATCATCTGCTGCAACACCATGCATCTGATGGCGGACGAGGTTGAAAAGGCGGCCGGCATTCCGCTGCTCCATATCGCCGATCCGCCTGGCGCGAAAATCAAGGCCGATGGACACTCCCGTGTCGGCCTGATCGGTTCCTGCTTCACGATGGAGGACGATGGCATCCTCAAAGGCCGGCTTGCTTTGCGATATGGCATCGAGACGATCGTTCCGGCCAAGGCGGACGCCGCGGAGATCGATCGCGTCATCCTCGAGGAGTTGGTCTGCGGCCGCTTGCTGCCATCCTCCCGCGAGTCCTATCGCGAAATCATGGCGCGGCTGGTTGCGGCCGGCGCCGAAGGAATCATTCTGGGCTGCACGGAAATTCCGCTGCTGGTGACGCCGGACGACGCGGCGGTGCCGCTCTACGACACCACGGCCCTGCACGCGATCGCCGCTGCCGCAACCGCTCTGGAGTAACCTCAGTGCGGATGCCGGTGATGCTGAATCTCCGTGATGCGGAGACCCTGGAGTCCGTACTGCGTGATCGCCTCCTCCCAGGAGAGAAATTCCTCTACCGTCAGCGCGTAGCGCTGACAGGCATCGTCCAGGCTCAGCAAACCGCCGCGGACGGCAGCGACGACTTCCGCCTTGCGCCGCGGCACCCAGCGCTTGAGATCGGGTGCCGGCAAATCGGCCATCCTGAGTGGACGGCCATCCCGTCCCCGGACAACCTCGATAAAATCTCTTCCGTCGCGGCCCATCTGTGCCTCTGCCTTGAGTTACCTCAGCAAGAGTCCCGACCGCGGTGCTCGGTTCCCGCAGAAAATCGGGAGCGGAAAACCCGGTTAAGCATTGGCAACCGCACCTGCTCAAACTCGAAAAAAATTCTCGGCTTTGATTGCGGCGCGCGATCGCCTATCTTTTGAGTGCGTCAGATGGCCGGATGGCCGCTCTTGCCCCGCCACCAAATTCAGACGGGTTGCGTGTATCTCGCGCAGACGGTCTCAATTTGGTGGCGGGGCGGAGAGGAAAGTCCGGGCTCCACGGAAAGCACGGTGACGGATAACATCCGCCGGGGGCGACCCCAGGGACAGCGCCACAGAAATGATACCGCCTACCCGCGCGAGCGGCGGCAAGGTTGAAATGGTGCGGTAAGAGCGCACCGCGTCTCCGGCGACGGAGGCGGCATGGCAAGCCCCACCGGGAGCAAGACCAAATAGGGACGGCAGGGTGATCGGTTTCCGGATCGCCGTCCGGGTGGGTCGCGGGAGGTGCGAGGCAACTCGCATCCCAGAGGAATGGCCATCTATCCGCGCAAGCGGTGGACAGAACCCGGCTTACGGGCCATCTGACGCTTATTCGCAGAACATCCGCACCTTCACCTTCTTGTTTGCCTGATCGACGTCGATGCTGACATCCTTCAGCTGATTGAGCAGCTCCTCCAGATTCTCCGGCTTCAGCTGAGCCAGATCGAAGGCAATGCCCTTCTCGCGCAGCGCCTGGTTGACGTGTTCGCGCGCCGCGGGGGGCAGTACGCTGGTCAGCCTGACGCCCGAGCGCAAGAGCTGAATCGGCACACGGATATTTGCCTTGGTGAGGTTGTCGCCGCGTCCGTTCTTGTCGGCTTCGACGAGCAGGCGCAGGTATTTCGGCCCGCTCGACTCGTGTCGCGCGGAGCCGCTGTCCGGCGCGGATCCGAGCGCGGCAATCAACTGCTCGGCTTCCGCAGCCGTGATTTTGCCGGCGGCAAGCATGTCCAGAATCTGGCGGCGATTTTCATCCATGGGTTTCCTCCTAGACGATGCGAACGAAGACGAGCTTGTCCGGACGAGCAACATTGATGCACGTTCCGGACAGCGAGCCCAACACGCCCAGCAACCCGGCGACGGCTCGGAAAGGCTTGTGCCCAACCGCCAGCGCGACGATGAGCACCAGCGGCAACAGCAGAAAGACAGAGCGGCAACAGCAGAATCCACACGAGAAATAGGGGCAGCCACAGCCGCATATGGCGGTCCGGACGGCGGATGCTCACGGTCATCAGCAGCGGCGGCCTCATTTCAGCGCCTGCAATTCCCGGACGGCATCGGCGGCGCCGATCTCGCCCCGCTCCAGGCGATCGAGGACTTCGCCGCGCGAGGGCGGCGCTTCGGTCTCCACGAACGGAAACTGCGCGCCAATCCGGTTGAGCCGCGCTTTGATGGTTGGGTAGCTGACGCCGAACACCTGCTCCATCTCCTTGATCGAGCCGTGGCTGCGGATGAAGGCGGCGACGAAGACCTGGTCTTCGGCCGCGAGCCGCGCCAGCTCCGGCAGGGCGAAGCGGCCTTCGATGGCGGTTCCCGTGTCGAGCAGCCTGACGCGCTCCACGGCAAAGGCCCGGCCTTGGGTGAGGGCTGTGAGAGCCTGCCATTCCTGAAGTTTGCTCATTGGACTCGATTTTACAGTTACGTTTCTCAATAATGGACTTGAGTTTTTCAATTTCAAGGCTCGGCCGAACAATTTTTCCAGTCCCCCGGCCGGCGGCCTATATATCGGGGTCGATGGACCGGACGACCACAGAGCTGCTGAAGGGGCCGGCGCGGATCGCGGCCTACGTGAAGACGCTGCCGGACGCGCCGGGCGTCTACCGTATGCTCGATGGGGCAGGCGCGGTGCTCTATGTTGGCAAGGCCAAGAGCCTGAAGAAACGGGTGGCGGCCTACGCCAAGACCGGCGGCCACACCGAACGCATCGCCCGGATGATCGCCGACACGGCAGAGATGCTGTTCGTCACCACGGCGTCCGAAGTCGAAGCGCTGCTGCTCGAGTCGAACCTGATCAAGCGGCTCAAGCCCCGTTACAACGTCTCCTACCGGGACGACAAATCCTTTCCCAACATCCTGCTCCGTCAGGACCACGAATTCCCGCAACTCCTGAAGCACCGCGGTGCCAAGAGCAGCAAGGGCATTTACTTCGGGCCGTTCGCCAGCGCCGGCGCCGTCAACCGCACGCTGAACACATTGCAGCGCGCATTTCTGCTGCGCTCATGCTCGGACTCGGTCTTCGAATCGCGCACCCGGCCTTGCCTGTTGCACCAGATCAAGCGCTGCAGCGCCCCATGCACCGCCCGTATCGACAAGGAGGCGTATGCCGAGCTGGTGC
The DNA here is from genome assembly GCA_002429315.1 of Alphaproteobacteria bacterium UBA6038. Classification (GTDB taxonomy): domain Bacteria; phylum Pseudomonadota; class Alphaproteobacteria; order Micropepsales; family Micropepsaceae; genus Rhizomicrobium. The sequence continues at coordinate 48,611 of DIZC01000038.1, read as the reverse complement.
GCGAGGCCGGGTTGTTCCTCATCGGAAAGAGTCGCGCGGTGCAGGACCTGCTGGCGAAGGAAATGACTGCGGCATCGGAAGCGCTCGATTTCGAGCGGGCAGCCCGCTACCGTGACCGCATTCGGGCGATGAGCCACATCCAGCTGCACCAAGGCATTAACCCCACCACCTTCGCCGAAGCCGATGTGTTCGCCGCCTTCAATCAAGGGGGCGAGACGTGCATTCAGGTCTTCTTCTTCCGCGCCGGACAGAACTGGGGCAACCGCCCCTATTTCCCGCGGCATCCGCGTGAGCTGTCGATCGAGGAGGTGCTCGAATCCTTCATCGGCCAGTTCTACGACGAACGCGAAGCCCCGAAGCTCATTCTGCTGTCGCACGACATTCCCAATCGCGCGCTGCTGGCTGAGGCGCTTTCCACCCGCCAGGACTATCGGATCGAAGCAGCCGTGCCGCAGCGCGGCGAAAAGCGCGACATCATGGACATGGCGCTGCAAAACGCGCGCGAGCAGCTTGCCCGCCGCCTCGCCGAAAACTCTGCGCAGCGCGAATTGCTGGAAGGCGTGGCCGAAGTGTTCGGCCTGGAGGCGCCGCCGCGGCGGATCGAGGTCTACGACAATTCGCACATTCAGGGCGCGCAGGCACTCGGCGCCATGATCGTGGCGGGCGCGAACGGTTTCGAGAAGGGCGAACACCGCAAATTCAACATCCGCTCGACCGAGCTGGCACCCGGCGACGACTATGCCATGATGCGCGAGGTGCTCACGCGCCGCTTCTCGCGTCTGATCAAGGAGGACGAGGCCGACGAGGCCAAGGCCAAATGGCCGAACCTCGTGCTTGTCGACGGCGGCCCGGGACAGCTGGCCATCGCCTGCCAGGTGTTCGCCGATCTCGGCGTCGAGGACGTGGTCGTGGTCGGCATCTCAAAAGGGCCTGACCGGGATGCGGGCCGCGAGCATTTCTACCTGCCGCATCGCGAGCCGTTCCGGCTCGATCCCAAGAGCCCGGTGCTCTATTTCCTGCAGCGCCTGCGCGACGAAGCGCACCGATTCGCCATCGGCGGCCACCGCAAGCGGCGCTCCAAGGCGCTTGGCGTCAATCCGCTGGACGAAATTGCCGGCGTGGGCGCGTCCCGCAAGCGGGCGCTGCTCCAGCATTTCGGCTCGGCCAAAGCGGTTTCGGCGGCGAGCCTGGTCGATCTCGAAGCCGTCACCGGCGTGAGCGGAGTGCTTGCGAAGAAGATTCACGATTTCTTTCATCCAAACGGGTGACCGGCGGTGTTACAGTAAGACGATGTTCACACTGCCGAATCTGATCACGATCCTGCGCATCCTGCTGGTGCCGGTCTTTGCGGTGACGTTCGCGCTGCCCGGGCTTGGAGCGCGCGTTGTCGCATTCGCGATTTTCTGCGTCGCCGGGGCAAGCGACGCGCTCGACGGACTGGCGGCCCGCAAGCTGAACGCCGGCTCTGATTTCGGCCGCATGCTGGATCCCATCGCCGACAAGATTCTGGTGGGCGTCGCTTTGATGATGCTTATCGCCGAGGGCAACATCCTGCAGTTCAATCTTGTGCCAGGCATGAAAGGCTTGTTGCGGCTGGTGCCGGCGCTGGTGATTCTCGCCCGCGAGATTTTGGTTTCGGGACTCCGCGAATTCCTCGCCGGCGCCGACGTGAGCGTGCCGGTCACGCGGATCGCAAAGACCAAAACAACAATCCAGATGGTTGCCATCGGCGCGATGATTCTTGAGCCCTTGGCCGCGGCCTGGCTGCCGCAAAAGGGTGCGCTGACCTACACTGCAGTCGCGTATGGCGGCTTGTGGCTGGCGGCGGCGCTCACCGTGGGCACCGGCTATGCGTATTTCCGCGCCGGTCTGGCTCACCTGAATCCCCGCGCCGCGAGCGACCGCCCTCGCAAGAGCGACGCACGCGCGCGTGGGCGCGCCGGAGAGGCAGTGTGACGATTCTCTATTTCGCGTGGGTGCGGCAGCAGCTCGGCCGCGGCGAAGAGACGATCGATCTGCCTGCAGGCGTGAAGACCATCGGTGATTTGGCCAACCATCTTCGGCAACGTGGCGGCGCCTTTGGCGAAGCGTTTTCCGATCGGAAGCGGATTCGGGCCGCGGTCAATCAGGAGCATGTGCCTTGGGATGCGGCGGTGCACGCGGAGGATGAAGTCGCCTTCTTCCCGCCGGTGACCGGGGGATGAACACCATCCGGATTCAGACCGACGATTTCGACGTCAACGCCGAGATCGCAAAGCTGAAGACGAGCGGCGATGTCGGCGCGGTGGTGACGTTCACCGGCGCGGTGCGCCGGGACGCTGACATCCAATCCATGACGTTGGAGCACTATGCCGGCATGACGGAGCGCGAGATCGCGCGGCATATGACGGAAGCCTGCTCCCGCTGGCCGATTGCCGGTGCAACCGTCATCCATCGGATCGGAAAACTGGCGCCCGGCGAGAACATCGTTCTGGTCGCGGTGGCTTCCTCACATCGTCAGATGGCGTTCGCGGCGGCGGAATTCCTGATGGATTATCTGAAAGCCCGCGCCCCGTTCTGGAAGCTGGAGGAGCGGAACGCCGCTTCGCGCTGGGTGGAGGCGCGGAACGTGGACGATGATGGCCTCAGCCGGTGGCGCGAAGACTGATGCTCGAGCTCGGTCGCCGCACGTCTTCCATATAGGCGCTCAGCATCGTTTCGGTGATGCGGCCGGGCGTGAAGCGATGCGGTCCGATTTCACGCACCGGAGTCACCTCCGCCGCCGTGCCGGTCAGGAAGCACTCGGAGAAACGCTCCAGCTCCTGCGGGGCTATGTGCCGCTCAGCCACCGGAATCTGGCGAGCCCGCGCAAGCGCCATGATCGAACGGCGCGTCACCCCGTCGAGGAAGCAGTCGGCGGTGGGCGTGACGAGCTTGCCGTCGTCCACGAAGAAAATGTTCGCTCCGGTCGCTTCCGCGACCAGGCCGCGATAGTCGTACATCAGCGCGTCGTTATAGCCTTCGTCTTCCGCCTTGTGCTTGGAAAGCGTGCAGATCATGTAGAGGCCCGCCGCCTTCGCCTTGTATGGCGCGGTTTCCGGCGACGGCCGCTTCCAGTCCGAAATCGTGAGGCGGATTCCCTTCATCTTCTCCGCCGGATCGAAATAGGATGGCCATTGCCAGGCCGCGATGGCGATGCGCGTGCTGGAATGGGGCGCAGCGACCGACATCTGCTCGCTGCCGCGGAAGACCACCGGGCGAATGTAGGCGTCGGGAAATCCCTGTGCCTCCACCACCTGGCGACACGCGGCGTTGATCTCTTCCTCCGTGTACGGAATTTTCATCCCAAGAATGCGCGCCGATTCGAACAGGCGCTCGGTATGTTCCTCGAGCCTGTAGATGCGTCCCGAATAGGCGCGCTCGCCTTCGAAGATGCTGGAGGCGTAGTGCAGCCCGTGGGTCAGCACATGCACCTTCGCGTCGCCCCACGGCACCAGCCGGCCGTCGAGCCATATCCAGCCCTCGCGCTTGTCGAATGGAATGATCTCGGCCATCTCTCCCCCTTACAACGCGCGAAGCCCGTATTCGGAAGGCTTGCCCGTCTGGCGGCCCGACGCTAGATGTGCCGCCATGGCTGACGGCATGCATACGGCGCGCCATAGAAGCTCCCTATATCGGGGGGACCGCCGGGCCAGGCAAGGCGCATTCGCTCCATGGGGTGCACATCCGAACCTCGCCAAACGCGCGGCGGCCCACCGCCATCTCGGCGTGAGTTGTAAAATTTCAATCGCGCGTCGGATCGCGATATGAGCAGCGCGCCTGGCCTGGGCGATGCGCACATTCTTGTCGTGGACGACGACGAGCGTCTGCGGACGTTGCTGCAAAAATATCTTTCGCAGAACGGCTTTCGTGTCACCGCGGCCCCGGGCGCCGAAGACGCGCGCGCCCTGATGAAGAGCATGGCGTTCGATCTCCTGATCGTGGACGTCATGATGCCCGGCGAGAGTGGGCTGGACCTGACGCGCAGTGTACGCGCGCTGTCGCAGGTGCCCATTCTCATGCTCACCGCGCGCGGCGAACCGGAGCACCGGATCGCCGGCCTGGAGCACGGCGCCGACGATTATCTGGCCAAACCTTTTGAGCCGCGGGAGCTGGTGCTGCGATGCGCGGCGCTGTTGCGGCGCGCGGCGCCCCCGCCGCAAGCGCATCGCGAGGTCAAGATGGGCGAAACGATATTCGACGCCGACCGCGGCGAACTCCGCCGAAAAGGCAAACCGGTGCGGCTCACCAGCTCCGAAGCGGCGCTATTGAAACTTTTCGCGAGCAATGCCGGGCGGCCGTTCTCGCGCACCGATCTGTGCACGCGACTAGGCGTCAGCCTGGAGCGCTCCATTGACGTGCAGGTGACGCGGCTGAGGCGCAAGATCGAAGAAGACCCGAAACTGCCGCTGTACATCCAGACTGTGCGCGGCATCGGCTATGTGCTGGTGCCGGACCGGGTCGCGTAGCGCAGATGTTCCGGCTACATCCATTTCGCACCTTGAAGCGCGCTTTGCCGCGAGGCCTGTTCGGCCGGTCGCTCATCATCATCGTGACGCCGGTGGTGATTCTCCAGGGAATCGTCACTTACATCTTCTTCGAGCGGCATTACGACGTGATGCTCGCCCGCATGGGACGCGGCGCGGCGGCCGACGTCGTGTTCCTCACCAACCTCGAAGAGAAATATCCACCGGGGCCTGAGCGCCAGGTGCTGCTGGGAATGGCGGCGCGCGATCTCGGCTACCGGGTCTCCATTCAGCCCGGGCAGCATCTCGACCGCCCCTTCCGGCATGCCAACCCCAATCTCAAGGATGCGATGACCGCCATGTTCGAGTGGCAGCTTGGACAGGCCCGGCCGTTCACGTCGCGTAATCGCGGCTCCTTCGTGGACATCAGCGTGCAGGTAAAGGACGGGGTGCTGCAGCTGACGATCCCGCGTCAGCGGCTGGTCGCCTCGAATGTGGACGTGTTTATCCTCTGGATGGTCGGTTCGTCGCTGGTTCTGCTGGGGGTCGCTATCCTGTTTCTGCGCAATCAGGTGCGGCCGATCGAGCGCCTGGCGGTTGCCGCCGAGAGCTTCGGAAAGGGCCGTGCCGTTCCCGATTTCAAGCCGTATGGCGCGAGCGAAGTGCGCCGCGCCGCGCAAGCCTTCATCACCATGCGCGAGCGCATCGAACGTTACGTCACGCAGCGCACCGAGATGCTTGCCGGGGTCAGCCACGACCTGAAGACGCCGCTGACACGGTTCAAGCTGGAGCTCGCGATGATGGACGACAGCGCTGACGTGCGGGCGTTGCGCCAGGACATCTCCGAGATGGAGCACATGCTGGATGAGTATCTCGATTTTGCGCGAGGCGAAGGCGGCGAAGACGCCCAGAGCACCGACCTTGCCGGTGTCGTCAGCGAGGCCGCAGCCGCGGCGGCGCGCGCCAAGGGCGCCGGCGAGGGCCGCCTGAAAGTGGCCACCGAATCCGGCATCGTTCTTTCCGTGCGCCGCCATGCGCTCAAACGCTGCGCCACCAATCTCATCGACAACGCGCTCAAGCACGGCCGCCATGTCGACGTGGCGCTCAAGCGGAACGGGCAGCACGTGGAAATCCTCGTCGATGACGATGGACCCGGCATTCCGGAGTCTCGCCGCGAGGAAGCGTTTCGCCCGTTCCATCGGCTGGACGAAGGCCGCAACCTGCAATCGGGCGGCTCCGGCCTCGGCCTTGCCATCGCGCGCGACATTGCCCGGGCGCACGGCGGAGAAATCACATTGGGGCAGAGCGAGATGGGCGGCCTGCGAGCAGCGATCCGGCTGCCTGTCTAGCCCGCATCACTGCTTCGGCGCCGGCGAAACAGAGTCTCGCCGCGGCGAAGATCGCCATCGAGCTGCGCCATGGTGCGCGTCATCTGCTTGTCGTCTTCGAGCCAGACAGGAACCCCGCGCGCCAGGATTCCGGCAAGGACAAGCGCGCGCGCCGGGAGAGCGGCGCCAGTATCGGCTTCGGCCAGCGTGAGCAGCCAGTTTGCCGCCGCGATGATTTCCGCCCGCCCGGCGATCAGCATGAGCGGATCGCGCTTCAGCCCGTCGTAAAGCGAGCGGATCGCCGCTTTGCGCGGTTTGAGTGTCTCGAATGCGACGAGCGCCACGTCCAACAGGCGGTCGCGCGTGTCCGATGCGGAATCCCGCCGGTAGCGTCTTGCTGTCTCGCCGCCGATTCGCCGCAGAATCAGGCCCAGCAGCGCCGGCTTGTCGGGCGCGATCGTTTGCAGATTCGCCGCCGGCACTTTGGCGGCGCGGGCGACCTGCATCAGATTCAGATCGCGCCAAGCCATCTTCGCCAGAAGCTTCAGCGCAGCGTCGGCGAGTTGGGTGTTCGGATCGGCCATCGACAAGCATCGCGCGGCGGCGCGCATCGCTCAAGCCGTATTGGCGAGCTAACTTCCCAGTTCTTCCGCCCGCTTGCGCGCCGCATGCACCGCCCGTGCGATCAGGGGCCTCAGCCCATCGCCCGCCGTGAGGATTTCGAGAGCCGCTGCGGTCGTGCCGCCGGGGCTGGTGACGTCCCGCCGCAGATCGGCGGACAAGCGCCGGTCGGCGTCCAGCAGCGCGCCAGACCCGATGACCGTGGCGCGGGCGAGCTTTTCGGCGGCGTCGCGCGGCAGGCCTTCCGCCCGGGCGGCCTCCGCCAAGGCCTCCACCAGCAGGAAAACGTACGCCGGACCCGATCCGGACACGGCCGTCACGGCATCGATCAGGGATTCGCGGCGCACCCACAGGGTTTCGCCCAGAGCGGCCAGCAGGTCCTGCGCCAGTTTGCGATCCGCCGCGGTGGCCTGTGGCGACGCATAGAGCGCCGAAATGCCGCGTCCGATTGCGCCCGGCGTGTTGGGCATCGCCCGGACCAGCCGCGCCTTCCGGCCCCACGCGCCAGCCAGGAATCTGGTATCAATCCCCGCCGCGATGGAGATCATCAACGTGCCGCCCTGGGCGATCGGCCTCAGGTGCGCGGCTTCGCGCTTCAGAACCTGCGGCTTCAGCGCGATGAGACAGACGCGCAGATCGACCGAAACATCTTCAATGTTGGCGTGAAGCGGGATGCGTCCGGCGTTCGCCTGCTTGCGCAGCTCCGGCGCGGGCTCGGGCTCGACGACGTAGAGGGGCCCGAATCCCTTGCCCATCCAGCCTTTGAGCAGCGCGCCGCCCATGCGGCCCGCGCCGATCAGGAGAATGGGCCCGGTCACGCCTGCCCGGCGCACTCCAGGAGCGCCGCGGCCACGGCTTCCTCAGCAGTCTTGCCGCCCCAAAGCACGAACTGAAACGCCGGGTAATAATGCTCGCACGCCTCGACCGCGAGGTGGAGCAGCGATTCGCATTGCGCCGCGCTGGCGTGGGCTTCCGGGAAAATCATCGCGTGGCGGAACACCAGGCTGCCGTCCTCCGGCCACAGATCGAAATGGCCCAGCCACAGCTTGGCGTTGACATACATCAACAGGCTCGCGACCTCGCTGCGGCGCTTGTCCTCCACCCGCATATCGAAGGCGGAGGAAAGGTGCAGCGACTGCAACTCGTCCCGCCAGGTGAAGCAGAAGTGATGGTCACACCAGCGGCCGGACACCGACAGGTTCAGCTCGTCCCGCCCGCTGCGCTCGAAAGCCCAGCCGTTCTCCTCGACCGTATGCTCGAGAATATCGAGCGGATGGGGGGCAGCGACCGTCTGATCGATATGGGCCAGCGACATTCGGGACTCCTTTGGACCCCGCGAGGGGCGCGACGCAAAACGAAGCACCTGTGCTTCTAACTGACACAAGATTTTGTGGGCTTACAAGAGTCCCGGCCAAGGCCCCTTTGGACGATTCCGGGAACCCACAGCTTTCAGACCGGCCCGATATGCGGACTGGGCGCTGCCGTGGTGCCGGAGGCGTTTCGCTCCAGTTCAGCCACCCGAGCGGCAAGCCGCTCGTTTTCCTCACGCGCCTTTGCGGCCATCGCCCTCACCGTCTCGAACTCTTCGCGCGGCACGAAATCCATGTCCGAGACGAGCTTTTCCAGCCGCTGACGCACAAACGAGTCGATCTCGTTCCTGACGCTGTTGGCGGCCCCTGCGGCATCGGTGAAGAACTTCGCCAGGCCATCGAGCAGCGGATTTTCGGTCTGCATCACCGGAATATGACGGCGGGCGCCCCAATAGCCAACCCCCGTCAGCGACGATCGAGCCGCAAGCGGGCGGGTAGCTGGATTCGCCAACCGCTATTGGCTATGCGCTATCGGCCCTTCGCGCGTCCGGTCCATGCCCGTCTATCAGGCGATCATTCCCTATCCACTCATCGATCCCGTACTTCTTCAAGTCGGGCCGATCGCCATTCGCTGGTACGCGATCTCCTACATCGTCGGGATCCTGCTGAGCTGGTGGATTATTGCCCGGGCGCTGCGCAACCGATCGCTGTGGCGGAACCCGCCGTTCAACGGAAAACGGCCGGCGACCGCAGATGATATCGGCGACTTGGTGGTGTGGGCGACGCTGGGAATCATCATTGGCGGGCGCGTTGGATGGGACGTCTTCTACGGCACGATTCTGTGCAGCGTCTCGCCCAATGCGGGCTTCTGCGGCGGGCTGCCGCTCGCGTTTCTCACCAATCCGGTCAAGCTCATCGCAGTGTGGGAAGGCGGGATGTCGTTTCACGGCGGCGTGCTCGGGCTCGCCATTGCAATCTGGCTCTTCTGCCGCCGGCGCCGACTGAGCCTGCTGACCATCGGCGACCTGATTACCAGCGTGGCGCCTATCGGCATCGCGCTGGTGCGGATTGCGAACTTCATCAACGGCGAATTGTGGGGCCGGCCAACCGACGTGCCGTGGGCGATGATCTTCCCCCGCGCGCCGGATCAGCTGCCGCGCCACCCCAGCCAACTCTATGAATGTTTCCTCGAAGGCTTCGTGCTGCTGCTGATCCTGCAGTTCTGCTTCCGCGTGCTGCGCTGGCACGAACGGCCCGGTCTCATCGCCGCGACCTTCTTCACCGGCTACGGCCTGTTCCGCTTCTTTGTCGAATTCTTCCGCGAGCCCGATGCGCCGTTCCTCGGCTGGTTCACCATGGGCATGGCGCTCTGCGTACCGCTGATTCTCGCGGGCTTGCTGCTCTATTGGGTCGCACTGACGCGCCGCCCCGCGCGGCTGCCGGCGTGAACCCACTCGGGCAGCGCATCGCGCAGCTGATCGAAGCGCAAGGCCCGATTTCGATTGCGCAGTTCATGACCATGGCGGCGCACGATCCGGTTTACGGCTACTACGCCACGCGCGACCCGCTCGGCGCAGAGGGCGACTTCGTCACCGCGCCGGAAATCAGCCAGATGTTCGGCGAATTGCTGGGACTGTGGTGCGTGCAGGCGTGGCGCGAACAGGACTGCCCCTCGCCTGCTCGGCTCGTGGAGCTTGGGCCCGGCCGCGGCACGTTGACGGCGGATGCGCTGCATGCGGCGCGCCTCGATCCTGAATTTCTGGCCAGTATCGACGTGGTGCTGATTGAGACCAGCGCGGCGTTGCGGGAGCAGCAGGCAGCGACGCTCGCCCTGCAAGAGGCGGGCGTGAGCATCCGCTGGCTGGACCGCTTCGACGAGTCTCTTTCGGATCGGCCGCTGTTTCTGCTCGCGAATGAATTCTTCGATGCCCTGCCGATCCGTCAATTTGTGTTCACCGAGCGGGGCTGGTGCGAGCGGATGGTGGGCCTCGACAAGGACGGCGCGCTGCGCTTTGCGCTGGCGCCGGTCGCGACGATGCTTGCGATCGCTTCGGAGCGGGGTTTGCCCGAGATCGGCGCGGTGTACGAAACATCTCCGGCAGCCGAGGCGATGGTGGAACAGATCGCCGATGTCATCGCATCCAAGGGCGGCGCGGCACTGATCGTGGATTACGGTTACGGCGCCGATGCTGGCTTCGGCGAAACCTTGCAGGCGGTGGCGGAGCACAAATTCGCCGACGTACTGGATCGTCCCGGCGAAGCGGACTTGTCGGCGCATGTCGATTTCGCGGCCCTGGCCCGCGCCGCGGAAGGAGCAGGCGCGAAGGTGTACGGTCCGGTGGAACAGGGCGCATTTCTTTGCAGCCTGGGCATCGTCGAGCGCGCCGAGCGGCTGTCGCGCAATCACCTTCAGTCGACGCAAACGGCGCTCGACCGCCTGATCCTGCCGGACGCGATGGGGACCCTGTTCAAGGCGCTGGCCATCGTGCCGGAGAATGCACCGACGCCACCGGGATTCGCCGCCTGACCGTCATCGCCCGCTTTATGCGGGCGACCCGTTTTTCTATTGAAGGAAATTGGGTTGCCCGGACAAGCCGGACAATGACGTAGAGTAGAGTGGATGTTGATTCTAACAAGCAAAAACCTGTCGACGCTCCCGCGTGTCGCGCACGGCTTCTTTGGGCGCACGGGTGGCGTATCGACCGGTGTCTTCGCGTCGCTGAACTGCGGACCGGGCTCGGGCGACGATCTCAAGGCGGTCGCCGAGAACCGCACCCGCGCGCTGCGCGAATTGTCCTCCGATCCGAACGCGCAGCTTCTCACCGTCTATCAGGTCCACGGGGCCGAGGCAGTCATCGTCACGGCGCCGTGGGCAGTGGATTCGCGACCGAAAGCCGATGCGATGGTGACCCGTCACCCCGGGCTCGCACTCGGCGTTCTCACCGCCGATTGCGCGCCGGTGCTCCTCGCCGACGCCGAGGCCGGGGTGATCGGCGCTGCCCATGCCGGCTGGAAAGGCGCGCTGGCTGGCGTGACCGAATCCGCACTCCGTGCCATGGAGACGCTGGGCGCAGACCGCGCGCGCACCGCCGCCGCCATCGGCCCCTCGATCGCGCAGGAGAACTACGAAGTGAGCGACGAATTCCGCCGCACCTTCGCCGCGGCCGATGCAAAGAACGCGCGCTTTTTCTGCCCCAGCGACCGGCCGGACCATTGGCGATTCGATTTGCCGGGCTATGTGGAGGCGCGGCTGCGCGCGGCCGGCGTGGCCGGCGTTGAATCCATTGTCGCCTGTACCTATGCCCGCGAGCAGGATTTCTTCAGTTTCCGCCGCGCCACCCATCGCGGTGAAAAGGATTACGGGCGGCAGCTCTCCGCGATTCTGTTGACGCCCTGAGCCCGGCCCTTCACCCGCTGCATGCCGCTTGCTAGAACCGGCAGGTTCACCGAAGCGTCACAAAGGGCGGCTCATGAGCGAGACCAACGGCACCCGCGGCATGAAGCTGCTCGCCGGCAACTCCAACCGCGAGCTGGCAGACAAGATCGCCGCCTATGTGAAGTTGCCGTTCACCCGGGCAGTGGTCCGCCGCTTCGCCGACACGGAGGTATTCGTCGAAGTCCAGGAGAATGTCCGCGGCGAGGACATGTTCGTCCTCCAATCGACCAGCTTCCCGGCCAATGACAATCTGATGGAGCTGCTGATTATCATCGATGCGCTGCGCCGCGCTTCGGCACGCCGCATCACCGCCGTCATCCCCTATTTCGGCTACGCGCGGCAGGACCGCAAAGTGGGCCCGCGCACGCCGATTTCTGCCAAGCTGGTCGCCAACCTCATCACCGGCGCGGGCGCCAACCGCGTGCTCACCGTCGATCTCCACGCGGGACAGATTCAGGGCTTCTTCGACATCCCCACCGACAATCTTTACGCCATGCCGGTGATGGTGCGCGACATCGAGGACTATCTCGGCGGCGACAATCTGATGGTGATCTCCCCGGACGTCGGCGGCGTGGTGCGGGCCCGCGCGCTGGCGAAGCGCCTCGGCTCCGACCTCGCCATCGTCGACAAGCGCCGCGAGCGCGCCGGCGAATCGGAAGTGATGAACATCATCGGCGACGTGAAGGGCCGCTCCTGCATCCTGGTGGACGACATCGTGGATTCCGGCGGCACCATCTGCAACGCCGCCGACGCGCTGATCGAGAAAGGCGCCAAGGACGTCTGCGCCTACGCCACTCACGGCGTGCTGTCGGGCGGCGCGGTGGCGCGCATCCAGGATTCGAAGCTGAAATCCATGGTGGTGACCGATTCCATCGCCGATACCGACGAGATGCGTCGCTGCGCCAAAATACGCCGCATCTCGATCGCACCGCTGATCGGCGAAGCCATCCGCCGCATCAACAACGAAGAAAGCGTGTCGAGCCTGTTCGATTAGCTTTCTGAACACGCTTTCCTAACTCGTCATCGCCCGGCTTGTCCGGGCGACCCAATTTTGTACCTCTGCCGGTGTCGGCATCTTCGGGTACCAATCTGCCGCTAAGTCTTTCCAGTCGGGGTTTTCCGTGCGGATCAGATTGATCTTCCACGCACGAGGCCATTTCTTCAGCCGTTTCTCGCGATTGATTGCGTCGAACGCGGTGGCATGCTCCTCGAAATACGCAAGCATCTTCCCATTATATTTCTTGGTGAAGCCGTCGATCAGCCCTTCACGATGCTGATAGGCCCGTTCCAGCAGGTTGCCCGTCATGCCAATGTACAGCGTGCCCCAAGGCTTGCTTGCCAGAATATAGACGAAGAAATGCTTTTCGAAACTCACGGGTATCCCAGGCGCAAATAGAAAATTGGGTCGCCCGCACAAGGCGGGCGATGACGAACGAAGGGGGCTGGTCAAGCCGGGCAGGCCGGGTGGTGAGCAACCCACCGGGATAAGGAAGTGGCGGTGAGAACCACCCGGTGTTTGTCGGTCCCATCCTAACGCGCTAACCTCTCGGCCGATAGCTATCTGGGGAGGGTTTCATGCATGTCGGCACGGCGGTGATCTTTCAGGCCACCGATCCCAAGCGCAACGATCGTGACGTTTACGAGCACGAGCTGAAGCTCGGCGATCTGGCCGAGCCGCTCGGCTTCGATTCCATCTGGGGCGTCGAACACCACTTCACCGACTACACCATGTGCCCGGACGTGCTGCAGTATCTCACCTGGTTCGCCGGCCGCACCACCCGCATTCAGCTGGGCTCCATGGTCGTGGTGTTGCCGTGGCACGATCCCATGCGCGTGGCCGAGCAGGTTTCCATGCTCGATCACATGTCGAACGGCCGCTTCATCTTCGGCATCGGACGCGGGCTCGGGCGCGTCGAGTTCGAAGGCCTCGGCGTGGATCAGAACGATGCCCGCGAAATCTTCGTGGAATCGGCGCAGATGCTGCTCGAAGGGTTGGAGCGAGGCTGGTGCGAATTCGACGGCAAGCACATCAAGCAGGCCAAACGCGACATCCGCCCGCGGCCGTTCAAGAGCTTCAAGGGGCGGACCTATGCGGCCGCCGTGTCGCCGGAATCCTCCGAGATCATGGCGAAGCTCGGTATCGGGCTGCTCGTCATCCCGCAGAAGCCGTGGGAGATGGTGATCGAGGAGATGGCGAACTATCGGCGCATCTACCGGCAGGTGAACCATGCCGACGCGCCGCCGCCGGTGCTCGCCGGCTGGGTCTATTGCGACCGCGATGCCGCGCGGGCCGAAGCCATGGCGCGCGAATATATCGGCGGCTACTGGAAGAGCGTGCTCAAGCACTACGAACTGGTCGGCGATCATCTCGGCAAGCTCAAGGGATACGAGAGCTACGGCGCGATGCAGAAGAACGTCTCCGATCCCAACCAGCGCGACGCGATGATCGATTTTTTTCTTGGGCTGCAGATCTACGGCACGCCCGAGCAATGCACGCAGCGCATTCTCGACTACACCGGACGGCTGGGGGCCGAGACCTTCACCGGCGTGTTCTCCTATGCCGGCATGCCGTACGAGGACGCCGAGCGCAGCATGCGCCTGTTCGCCTCCGACGTGCTGCCGCGGCTGAAAGCGCATCGGCCTCTGCATGCCGAAGCCGCGGAGTAACAACATGACCTGCCGCAGGGACCGCCGGCCCTTTCATCAGGCAACTACAAGCTGTATTCTAGTCGAGAGATTCGATGGGGCGAGTGCATGGCCATCAAGATACCGGCGAAGGTGCAAAGCCGAATAGTCCAGCAACTCAAAAAATATCAAGCAACTGTTCTGGATGCGCGGAAGCGGGATATAAACGAGGCTGATACTGCCCATTTAGCGATGGACATTCTCTGCGACGTGTTTGGCTATCGGAAGATCGAGGAAATCACTTCCGAGAAGGCAATCAAAGGCACGTTTGCGGACCTTGCAGTTAAGGTTGGAAATGCCTTCCGCTTTCTTGTCGAGGTGAAGGCAATCAACATCGAGCTGAAGGAAGTACACGTCACGCAGATCGTGAATTACGCTGCGAATCTCCCGGCCGACTGGGTGGTGCTTACGAACGGAGCGCGATGGCAGGCATATAAGGTGAACTTCAGCAAGCCCATTGCCGGCACTCTCGTGCTGGATGTCGATCTGTGCACATGCAATCTCAAAGGCGGAGAGGTTTTCGACCTATTCGGTGGATTGAGCAGGGAAGTGTTTACGCCCGACTCGATGTCGCAAATGTTCAAGGCCAAACAAGCGATGAGCCGCTATTCAATCGCACAACTGCTTCTGTCGGATCCCGTGGTGGCCATGGTGCGGCGCGAGCTGCGCAAGCTGGCTCCAGGAATCAATCCGGATCCCGACACCATTCGCAATGTCATAGAAGAACAAGTTATCAAACGCGAACTGATCGAGGCGGAGGAAGCTAAGGTTGCGGCAAAAGCTGTTAGGAAACTCAATCGATTGCAGCGCCGCACTGGAACGCCCGAACAACGGGACGAGATGAACGAGTTGTCGCCTCAACTCGCAGCCATCCCCGAATAACTCGCCACCACATTTTGCGAGGCGTTCAGTGGAGGCCGAGGATGTCCGAAAGACTGCACGGTCCTTTGACGGCGTGCGCGGGGTCGACCATTGGGGCCGGCCGGCGTTCCGCACCAAGAAGCGGATCTTCGCGGTCATCCGGCCCGACGGTGTTTGGCTTTACCTGCCGGATGAGCGCAAGGAGTTTCTGTTCGAAGCCGATCCCGCCACGTTCGTGAAATACATGTGGGGCAAGCACCCCGAACTGATCCTTCAGCCGGAGCGCGTTTTGAAGCAGGAACTCGCGGCTTTGCTGCGCGAGGCGTACGAAGCGGCGCTCCCGCCAAAGAAAGACCCCGCCTCCAAATCAAACTCGCGTGCGCCGCGGCGCCGGCGAGCCGGCATTTAGCGGCGGGGCCGATACAAGCGTAAGCGGCGGCCTAAAGCGGCAGCACGCCGACGATGGCAAAGCTCGCCGGGTCCAGCACCACGATCTCGTTGCCGTATACGAAGTACGAGAAGCCGGCCCATTGCGGCGCCACTGCCACGATCTCCGGCGGCAGCACCGCCACCCGCACGTTGCGCGGCACGCGCGCGCCGACGCCGAGCCGGAAGTCCACCCGCATCAGACGCGGAGCACGGCCGCGCAGCACGACTTGCTTGATGCGGGTGCGCTGGAGCGTGGTCAGGCGGATGTTGGCGCGGCCGGTTTCGTTGACCCGCATCCGGTTGTCGGACCGCATGCTCTGGTCGTCGCTTTGGGAGCGGTCCATGGGGGCATTGTTCATTCCGCCCCGGTTCTCCTGGTCCGGAACGCCGGCTGGCGTGGACGGCGCATTGGCATGGGCGCTGTTCATGTGCTCGGAGCTCGGCACGTCGGCTTGGCCACCGTTCTGCGCCAAAGCCGCGCCGGAGGTCAGCAGGGCGGCCGCTGCTGCCGCGGCAAAGAAACTGGTTCTCATCTGACATGTCCTCTTGCGAAAGAGCCCCGCCGCCGCCGGCCCCAGCCGGCGGTCCTGAAAACAACAAAAGCCTTTGCGCCAGGGTTCCTGCGGCAGTTGCGGCGTGCCGATGCTTCCGCTAAAAGCCTGCGCTTTCCGGGCTAAAGAACCCTCGCCCGCCGGCCAGAGCGGCCGGAATTCAAGGATTTACGTCATGCGTGAGATGCAGCAATTGCGTGCCGAAGCGCGCTCGGGCACCGGCAAGGGCGCGGCCTACCGGGTCCGTCAGAAGGGCCTGGTTCCCGGGATCGTCTATGGCGGCGAAGCCAGCCCCGAGCCGGTGGCGGTGGCGCAGCGCGAACTGGAGCGCCACGTCGGCACCGGCACGTTCCTGACGACGCCGTTCATGCTGGATCTCGGCGGCCAGAGCACGCGAGTGATCCCCCGCGCCGTGCAGCTCGACCCGGTCAGCGACCGTCCGGTGCATGTCGATTTCATGCGGCTCAAGGAAGGCACCCGGATCGTGCTCGCGATTCCGGTGCGCTTCCGCGGCCAGGAGAATTCACCCGGGCTGAAGCGCGGCGGCGTGGTCAACGTGGTGCGGCACGAGATCGAACTGCTCTGCCCAGTCGAGAACATCCCCGAATACATCGAGGGCGACCTCTCCGGCATGGAGATTCACGACTCGCTGCACATTTCGTCGATCAAGCTACCGGAAGGCGTCATTTCGATGGTGAAGGAGCGCGATTTCACCATCGCCTCCATCGTGGCGCCGACCAGCGTGGTCGAAGAGGCTCGCGCCGCGGCCGCCGCCGCCGCTGCAGCGGCCGCCGCGCCGGTCGTGGAAGCCGCCGCACCGGCCGAAGGGGCACCCGCAACGCCGGGCGCCGCACCGGCAGCTGCCGGCGTTGCGCCGGCCAAGGCGCCGGAGAAGAAGTAGCTTACGCCCTTCGGGGCGTCGCTTGCGCGGCGCACCTCAGGGCGACGCCATGCATCGTCATGGTGAGGTGCGAGCGGAGCGAGCCCCGAACCATGAAAGAGACTCCTCTCCTGATTGCCGGCCTCGGCAACCCCGGCGCCGACTACGCGCGCAACCGCCACAATGCGGGGTTCATGGCCGTGGACGTGATCCGCGAGAGCTACCGCTTTGGACCCTGGCGCGGACGGTTTTCCGGCGTGTTGTCGGAGGGAAAGCTCAGCGGCCGCAAGACCTACCTGCTGAAGCCGATGACCTACATGAACGACAGCGGCATCTCGGTGGGCGCCGCGGTGCGCTATTTCAAGCTGCCGCTATCGGCGGTGGTCGTCATGCAGGACGAGATCGACCTCGCCGCCGGAAAGATCCGCGCGAAAACCGGCGGCGGCGATGCGGGGCACAACGGCTTGCGCTCCGTCACCGCGACGCTCGGAGCGGATTACCGCCGCGTGCGCATCGGCGTCGGTCATCCCGGCGAGAAGCACCGCGTGCATGGCCATGTGCTGAACAATTTTTCCAAGGTGGACGAGGAGTGGCTGGTGCCAATGCTCTCCGCCATCGCCGAAGCCGCACCGCTGCTGGCAAAGGACGATGACGTGGGCTTCCTGAACAAGGTGGCGCTGCTGCTGAAACCGCCGGAGAAGAAAGGAAAACCGGCCGACAACAGGAAAGAAGAGCGATGAGAATTGGCCTGATCGCTTTTTATCCTCCCCTGCCTGCGGGGGAGGTGCTGAGCTTGAGCGCAGCGAAAGCGAAGCGGAAGGGGGCTGTTCTGAGCAAATCCCCCCTCCGGCGCTTCGCGCCACCTCCCCCGCAAGCGGGGGAGGATATCCTGCCCGGGAATTTCAACTAATGGGATTCAAGTGCGGCATTGTCGGATTGCCGAACGTCGGCAAGTCCACGCTGTTCAATGCGCTGACGCAGACCGCAGCGGCGCAAGCCGCGAACTACCCGTTCTGCACCATTGAGCCCAATGTCGGGGACGTCGCGGTCCCCGATCCGCGGCTGGAGAAACTCGCGGCGATTGCAAAGTCGGCCCAGATCGTGCCCACGCGCATTACCTTCGTGGACATCGCCGGGCTGGTGCGCGGCGCTTCGAAAGGCGAAGGACTCGGCAACCAGTTCCTCGCCAATATCCGGGAAGTGGATGCCATCGCCCACGTGCTGCGCTGCTTCGAGAACGACGACATCGCCCATGTCGAAGGCCGCATCGATCCGGTGGGTGATGCCGATACCGTCGAAACCGAATTGATGATTGCCGACCTGGAAAGCCTCGAGCGCCGCATGGTGCCGCTGGAGAAGCGCGCCAAGACCGGCGACAAGGAAGCCAAGCAGCAATACGAACTGATGCTCAAAGCCGTCACGCTGCTGCGCGAGGGCAAGCCCGCGCGGCTGGCGGAGCTTGCGGCAGAAGAGGTCGATCCGTTCCGTCAACTGGGCCTGCTCACCCAGAAGCCGGTGCTCTATGTCTGCAATGTGGGTGAGTCATCGGCGGCTTCCGGAAATCGGTTCTCCGTCGCCGTCGAAGAGAAAGCACACCGCGACGGCGCCGGCTGCGTGGCGATATCCGCCCGCATCGAAGAGGAGGTGGCGCAGCTGCGGGAAAGCGAGCGCGAAGAATTCCTGCACCATCTGGGGCTGGAGGAGCCGGGGCTCAACCGGTTGATCCGCGCCGGCTATCATCTGCTCGGGCTGATCACCTTCTTCACCGCTGGCCCGAAGGAAGCCCGCGCCTGGACAGTGACCAGGGGCGCACGCGCGCCACAGGCAGCGGGCGTGATCCATACCGATTTCGAGCATGGTTTCATCCGCGCCGAAACCATCGCGTACGACGATTATGTGGCGCTGGGCGGCGAGGCAGGCGCCCGCGATGCCGGCAAGCTGCGGCTGGAAGGCAAGGACTACGTCGTGCAGGACGGCGACGTGATGCACTTCCGGTTCAATACATGATTGTCTGTCACGTACGGGGCGTCGGCTCGGCGATGCTGGTTGCAATCGCCGCCTCGTTAGCGAACGCTGCGCCCTTGTTGAACTCTCAGCTGTTAACTGGCTACTGGTATTCCGAATTCGGCTCGAACGTGTTTTCGCATTCGAACGTCTTCTCGTTGGTGCATCGTAGACCCGATGGATCGTTCAATGCGGAGTTCCTGATTTGCTCGCAAACCGATACGGTAGATCAATTGGAGACTGGGCACTGGAGCTTATCGGGTAATCGTTTGATCGAAACAGTCGAATCCATACAGGGCAAGCCAGAACATCTAACCGCCGTTTACGACCCGGTCGAAGTGGCAAATTCTACCTTGGTGCTGAGGATTTCGGGAGGAGATGCACTAAAACACGGTGGCCCAAGGCAGTTCCAGGAGGTGCGCGTGTTCGCGGATGCGAAGCTTCCTGGTTGCCACGTAACTTCATAAGCACAGACTCGCGCTCACCTAATTGAAGGCGCCCAAAATGGCAACATGGAGGATAAAGTGACACGCGGCAGCATGATCAAAATGACGATGAGCGATGGCGCCGAGATCGGCGTCTACCATGCCGGGCCAAAAGGCGCCCGCCGCGGCGGGCTTGTGCTGATCCAGGAGATCTTCGGCGTCACCGAGCACATCAAGGAATGCTGCGACTCGTTTGCCGACGAAGGCTACGAGGTGCTCGGGCCGTCGCTCTACGACCGTGAGGCGCCGGGCTTCGCCGTCAGCTATTTGCCGGAAGACATCCAGAAGGCGATCAAGATCGCGCGCGGCGAGCATCCGTTCGAACTGTCGATCGCCGATACAGGCACCTGCATCTCCGCGCTGCGCGACAAAGGCCCGGTGTTCATCACCGGCTATTGCTATGGCGGCTCGGTGACGTGGGCGGCAGCCTGCAAATGCGATGGCTTAGCGGCGGCTTCAGGCTACTACGGCGGCAACATTCCGCAGATGGCCGAGTGGCAGCCGAAGTGCCCGACCATTCTGCATTTCGGCAAGCACGATCACGGCATTCCCATGGAGCAGGTCGAACGCATTCAGAAACTGCATCCGGATGTGCCGGTGTACGTCTACGACGCCGGCCACGGGTTTAACTCCGACCGCCGCACCGACTACAACCCCGAAGCCGCCTCCCTCGCCCGCCGGCGCACGCTGGACCTGTTCCGGAAGAATGGGGGTGAACATCTCTAGAGAGAGCCGAATCGTGCTACGCTCTTCGCCTTCTCGCGGAGAGTCGCAATGGAAGCGATCAGGGTTGCGCGGCACGCGACAACACGGGGACTTGCCGCTCTGGGTGCCGCTATTTCCAGCGATCTGGGAAAGTGGTTCCTAACCACCGCTATGGTGGGCTTTGTCGTGAACGGCATCACCCAACGCAACGAATGTCTGCAAACACGCGACCACGATCTTCTGGTCGACACCCAGGACAGCTATGAAGCGAATTTCGCACTGTCCCGTTTTCTCTTGCTCGCATCATCGGCGAAGACTCCCGCCGATATAAAGGTCGCTACGGCAGAGATTGAGGGGCGTGATAGGGACAGCCTGCTGAGCGTAAATAGAGGCAGGACGCTGTTCGATATGTTTCTTGAGCACGGCATAGCCACCAATCGCTGGGGAGGAGACGCTCCTAAATACTTCACAGATGATGTTGGCGGCAACGCATTGGAGTTCGCTGTGCTGACGATCGAGGAGACACAAACCCACAACATCACGGAGGCCGGCGTCTCCGGCATCGCCAGCGAAGCCAGAAAGCTCCTCAACCAATTCGATCACCGGACCGTTTCGGACCAGGGCACTCTCTGGAATGAGGACGCGTGGACCGTCAATTGTGGCTTCTTTGAAGTGCTTTTCGGAAAGTTTCGGCGAACAGACGCGCAAAACCACTGACTCGTGGCGCTCCGGACGGCATGTCCTACCGTAAGCTGGCTTCAATATTTCCGCCGTCGACGGTGATCACCGCGGCGGTGGTTTTCTCGGCATGCGCCAGATAGACGAACGCTTCGGCGACTTCGCTCGCATAGACTTCCCGGCCCAGCAGATTGCCCGCCATGTACTGTTCTGCGGAGACGTTGCGGGCTTTGGCGCGCGCCGCCACCATCTCATCGGTCAGCAAGCCTGAGCGGATGCGGTCGGCATTCACTGCGTTGGAGCGGATCCCGTGCTTGCCGTAATCGAGCGCGTACTGCTTCATCAGGAACAAGGTTGCGGCCTTGGGCAATCCGTACGGGCCGAAATCCTTGCCCGGATTGATCGCCTGCTTGGAGGTGTTGAACAGCAGGCAACCGCCGGTGCCCTGCGCCAACATGATGCGCACCGCGTTCTGCGCCACGCATTGATGCGCGAAGAAATTGAGCTCGAAGCTCTTGCGCAGCGTTTCGTCGTCCACCTCCCCGATGCGGCCCTGCCACGCCGCGCCGGCGTTCGACACCACGATGTCGACACCGCCGAATGTCTTTGCCACTTCGGCAAGGGCGCGCTTCACCTCGTCCGGCTTGGTGACATCGCAGGCGATCGCGAGGGCGGACTTGCCGATCTCCCGCGCCACGCGGATGGCGGCGGCGCGGTCGCGGTCCAGTACGGCGACCTCGGCGCCCTCCGCAGCCATGGCTTTCGCGGTCGCCGCGCCGATGCCGGAGCCGCCGCCGGTGACGACGCAGACCTGCCGCGCCAGCACCTTCTCGGCGGCCTTGCCGAGCTTGGCCTGCTCCAGCGACCAGTATTCCACGTCGAACTGATCGGCTTCGGGGATGGGCTGATAGCGGCCGACGGCCTCCGCATCGGTGATCACCTCGACGGTGTTCTCCGCGATATCGGCGGCGATAGCCGCATCCTTCGCGCTGGCGCCGAGCCCGAACAGCCCCTTGCCGGGTACCAGGATGACGCGCGGCAGCGGATCGAGTTCCTTCTTCGTCGGCACGGCGCGCTCGTTGTTGCGCACGAAATAATCGTGATAGCGAGCGACATAGGCGGCGACCGCCTTCTCGACGTCGCCTTTCCAGGCCTCGAGCTTGCCCGCGTCCGGCGCCGGCACCAGCAGCGGCCAGTTCTTGGTGCGGATGGTGTGATCGGGCGTCACCACACCTTCCTGCGAATAGCGGGAGAGGTCGGCGCCGTTGACATAGTCGAGAATGGCGCCGCCGGTGCGGAAGCAGAGGATCTGGCGCTTGACGGTGCCGGCCATCTCGTCGCGGGAGATGGCACAGGCGCCGCGCAGGATCGGCGCGATCTCGGCGGTGCGCGCGAGCTTTTCTGGCAGCTGCGCCCGAACGAAGGTCTTGCGGCCGCGCGACAGCCGCTCCTCGGCCATGGTGACAAATTCGATCATGCGTTCGTAGGAGGTGCGCGCATCGTCGGCAAACGAGAAAATGCCGTGCTTCAGCAGGATGGCGCCTTCGACCTCGGGATTGCGGTCGAACACATCGGCCACGCTCTTTGCCAGCGCGAATCCGGGAATCGTGTACGGCACATACGCCACGCGCTTTCCGAACACATCACGGGCAAGCGCCTCCCCGTCCGGCTGATCAGTCAGCGCCAGTACGGCGGTCGAATGGGTGTGATCGATGAATTTGTGAGGCAGAAACGCGTGCAGCAGCGTCTCGACGCTCGGATTTGGCGCCGACGAATCCAGCAGGTTCACGCGCTGGAAATTCACCATGTCTTCATCGGACAGCCGGTCGAGCGCGCGCAGGCGTCGCAACGGCACCAGGCGCACGGCAGGCAATCCGGCCGGCTCGATATTGCCCATGTCCCAGCCGGAGCCCTTGACGCAGATGACCTCGACCTCGTCGCCCGGCAGATCGCGCGCCGTGGTCTTGACCGAGGTGTTGCCGCCGCCATGCAGAACCAGCTTGGGATCGCCGCCCAGCAGCCGCGTCGTGTACACGCGCAGTGCGAGGTCTTCGCCCACGCCCTTTGCGGCGTATCGCGTGACGAAATCGGTCGCTTCGGCATCTGACCAGCGGGACCGCATGCGTTCGTTCCTTCCGCCCCGCGTCATCGTCCGCTTTATGCGGGCGACCCAATTGGATCACCCGGACAAGCCGGGTGACGACGAAATGGGCAAGCCAAGGCCGTGCCTTTAATGCGCTTTTGAATAAGTGGAAAGAGAGGTCGCCACAGCGCGCGTACGCCCGCCGATCAGCCGCTCGCTCCGGCGGCGAACTCGTCGTCCAGGGCGTAGCCGGCCGAGCGGACCGTGCGGATGGGATCGCGGATTCCCTCGATGTTCAAGGCCTTGCGCAGCCGGCCCACATGGACATCGACCGTGCGAGCCTCGACGTACACATCCGAGCCCCACACCGCATCCAGCAGCTGCTCGCGCGAGAAGACGCGGCCCGGATGCTGGATCAGGTGATCGAGCAGCTTGAATTCGGTAGGGCCCAAATGGATGTCGCGTCCGCCGCGGCGCACGCGATAGGCGGCCCGATCCATCTCGAGATCGCCGATGCGCACAGTGTCTTCGGCCAAGCCGGGGCGGATGCGCCGCATGACCGCGCGCAGCCGGGCCAGCAGCTCGGTCATGGAAAACGGCTTGGTGATGTAGTCGTCGGCGCCGGTGTCGAGTCCCCGCACACGGTCGGTTTCCTCGCCGCGCGCCGTCAGCATGATGATGGGAACGTTGCGCGTCTCCTGACGGCTGCGCAACCGGCGGCACACTTCGATGCCGGACAGCTGCGGCAGCATCCAGTCGAGCAGCACCACGTCGGGCTTTTCTTCGCTGGAAACGAGCAGCGCTTCCTCGCCATCGCGTGCTTCGAGGACGCGATAGCCCTCGCGCTCCAGATTGTAGCGCAGCAACGTCACCAGCGCGCTTTCATCCTCGGCCACAAGGACACTGGGCTTCAGCATCAGGACTTCCGCTCGAAGGGAATCGTGGTGGAACTGGTCACGTCAGCCTTCGGCCGTTCCGCCGCCAGATGGCCACCGGTCACCATGTGGTACACGACTTCGGCAATGTTGGTGGCATGATCGCCGCTGCGCTCGATATTCTTGGCGACGAACAGCATATGCGCGCACAACCCGATGGTGCGCGGATCCTCCATCATATAGGTCAGCAGCTCGCGGAACAGGCTGTTGTAGATTTCGTCGATTTCGCCATCGGCGCGCCAGACGGCTTCCGCGCCGGCGGCATCGCGGTCCGAGTAGGCATCGAGCACCAGCTTCAGCTGGCTGAGGGCGGCGCGGCCCATGCGCCCGAGACTTTGGGTCAGCCGGATGGGCGGTTCGCGGTTCAACACCAGCGCCCGCTTGCCGATGTTCTTCGCCAGGTCGCCAATGCGCTCGAGCTCGCTGGCGATTTTGATGGCCGCGAGCGTGTCACGCAGATCGACAGCCATGGGCTGGCGCAGCGCCAGCAGCTTCAGCGCCTGATCCTCGACCGTCTGCTGCAATTGATCGATGCGCGGATCGCCGGCGATCACGCGTTCCGCCAAGGCCGTGTCGCGCCGCGCGATGGCCTCCACGGCATCGGCCAGCTGCGCCTCCGCCAAGCCTCCCATTTGCGCAATGCTGCTGGACAGTGCTTCGAGTTGCTCTCCAAAGGCCTTCACGGTGTGCTCGCTCATTTCGATTCCATGGGCGGCGAACGCCACTGCCGCGAGAGAGATAAGATGAAAGCGCCACGTCTCTATGACAGTTTTATATCAGTTCCGTGACAGGGGCAGGGGAATTCTCTTCCGCAGCCGCGATGGGCAGCAGGATCGCGAAGGTGCTGCCCTCCCCCAACCGGCTTTCGATGGAGAGCCGGCCTTGGTGTCGGTTGACGATGTGCTTCACGATCGCAAGCCCCAGCCCCGTGCCGCCGCGCTCGCGGCTGCGCTTGATATCGACGCGGTAGAACCGTTCCGTGAGCCGCGGGATGGCCTCGCGCGGGATGCCTTCGCCATCGTCGCGCACTGTCGCCGACACCATCGCCCGGCCGCCGCGGCCATAGGCCGACGCCTCGGCCGGCACGCTGAGGCTGATCCAGACATGCCCGCCTGGCTTCCCATACTTGATGCCGTTGTGAATCAGGTTCTGGAACACCTGGACCAGATCGTCCCGCTCGCCGCGCACCGGAGGCAGATCCGACGGAATGTCGGAAATCAGCGCGACGTCTTCGGCCTTCGCGATCGGCGCAAGCGTCGCTACCGCATCGCGTACGATGTCGCCGAGCTGGACCTCACCGGAGGGCGGCACATGCTCGTTCAGCTCGATGCGCGTCAGCGACAGCAGATCGTCGATGAGCCGCCGCATGCGCTGCGCTTCTTCCTGCATGATTCCGAGGAACTTCTCGCGCGCCGCTTCGTCGTCGCGAGCGTGCCCGCGCAGGGTTTCGATGAACCCGGTGAGCGAGGCGAGCGGCGTGCGCAATTCATGGCTGGCATTGGCGATGAAATCTGCCCGAGCCTGCTCGGCGCGCTTGAGCGCGGTCAAATCGTGAAGCAACAAGGCGGTCAGGTGCGGCGCGTGGTCCATTCGGGTGAGGTGCGCCTCGTGGTGCCGCTCGACGGGCACCCGCTCCACGAACCCCACATTGGACGGCTCGCCGGTGCCGGACGTGTGCTTGATCGCTTGCAGGACGGCCGGTGCACGCATCACCGCCGACACATGCTTCCCTTCCGCCTCGGTGCCGACGACGGCGTGCATCGCGCGATTGGCGAAAATCACCCGTCCGGTGCTGCCGAGCAGCATCAGCGGGTCCGGGACTATCTCGATGACCTCGCGGGCGAGCGAAGGCAGGCTCGACGGTTCCACGACCTCATCGGATATCTGCCTTTGAGAGTCGGTCCGATTCCGTAGGGCGGCGAACGCAAGCACGAGCGCGGCGAGCGCGACCGCTGTAACGATCCACCAGCTGATGCCACCCATCGTGGTCACGATCAGAGCACCGGCCAAAAGACCGGCCGTCGTAAACAGCAATGCGGCGCTGAAATTTTCCCGGAAGACTCGATTCGCCATTCAGCCGGTCGCAGATTGACACACCTCACCATAGCGCAAATTCTCGCGTTCAGCGCGATTCGCGTGAACGGGGAGCAAAATGGCCGAACCGCCGTCGAGGAGCGAACTCACCAGCCTTCGAACGAAAATCTTCTATGGCGTCGGCTCGGTCGCGTATGGCGTGAAGGACAACGGCTTCCAGACCATTTTGCTGCTCTTCTACAATCAGGTGATGCATCTGCCGGGCCAGCTTGTCGGCCTCGCGATCGCCATCGCGTTCTTCTTCGATGCCTTTATCGACCCGGTGATCGGGCAGTTCTCGGATAACCTGAAGAGCCGCTGGGGCCGCCGCCATCCGCTCATGTACGCCTCCGCCCTGCCAGTGGCGGTCACCTATCTTCTGTTGTGGAATCCGCCGCATTGGAGTCACGGAGCGCTGTTTCTGTACCTGCTCGGGGTCGCCGTCGTCGTTCGAACCTTCATTAGCTTCTATGAGGTGCCCAGCTCCGCCCTGGTGCCCGAGTTCAGCGACGATTACGATCAGCGAACGAGCTTTGTGAACTTCCGCGTCTTCTGCGCCTGGTATGGCGGCATGACGATGTTCGCGCTGGCCTACATCGTGTTTCTCACGCCCGATGCCACGCACAAGATCGGTCAGTTGAACGAGACCGGCTACCGCCACTACGGGCTGACCGCCGCCATCGTGATGTTCGTCGCCATTCTCGTTTCCGCGGCCGGCACACACCGGTTCATTCCGCATTTCCGCAAACCGCCGACCCGCCACCTCTCCGTCGGCGTGTACTTCCGCGAGATCGTGGCGACTTTTGGAAACCGGCCATTCCTCATCCTGATGGTGGCCGCGATCTTTTCCAATCTCGCCACCGGGCTCGTGTTCGCGCTCGACATCTATCTCAAGACGTACTTCTGGCAGCTGTCGAACGTGCAGATTTTCATCCTGGCGCTTTCCACCTTCATTGCCGTGTTCTTCGCGTTCCTGATCGCGGTTCCTATTTCGCGACGCTTCGGCAAGCGCAACGGCGCAATCCTTTTTTTCGCGATCGGCCTGATCATCCTGGCTGTGCCGATCGTGCTGAGGCTCGCCGGCTTCTTCCCGCCGAACGGGGCGGCTTCGCTGGTGCCCATCCTGTTCGCATTCGGCGTCGTCGCCGGCGCACTTACCATTGGCGCGTCCGTTCTGATGATCTCGATGATCGCTGACGTGGTCGAAGACAATGAACTGAAGACGGGCCGGCGCTCGGAGGGGATCTTCTTCGCCGGCAGCAGCCTCATCCAGAAGGCGGTGACGGGACTCGGCGTGTTTGCCTCCGGCATTGTGCTGTGGCTGGCGCATTTTCCGACCAATGCCGTCCCAGGCCACATCGATCCGCAAATCGTGCGGCAGTTTGCGTTAATCTATCTGCCGTCCGTCGTCCTGCTCTACGGCATCGCCCTTGCCATTATCGGCACGTTTCCCATCACGCGGGAGTCACACCGCGAGAACGTGCGGAGGCTTGCGGAAGAAGCTGCGCTGGCGACGGCTGCGCCGGCCGGAACGGATGCCGCCGCGCTCAGCCGCGCTCCTGTCCGCTAGCAAAGATCTTCTTCAGCTCGGTCTTCAAAATCTTGCCGTTGGCGTTGCGCGGCAACGTCTCGGGCCAGAACAGGACCTTCACTGGCACCTTGAAGGCGGCGAGCTTACCCGCGACGAACGCGCGCAGCTCGCCTTCCGTCGTGTGCATGCCGGGCTTCAGATGCACCACGGCGCCCGGCTCTTCGCCGAGCGTGTGGTGTGGGATCGCCACCAGCGCCGCATCCATCACCGCGGGGTGTTCGTAGAGGACGTTCTCGACCTCCACGCAGTAGATGTTCTCGCCACCGCGGATCAGCATGTCCTTGGCGCGATCGATGATGTAGCAGAAGCCTTCCTCATCGAGCCGCGCGAGATCGCCGGTCTTCACCCAGCCGTCCACGAAGGTGTCAGCCGTCTCTTTCGGCTTGTTCCAGTAGCCTTTGACGATGTTCGGCCCGCTCGCCCATAACTCGCCCACTTCGCCGAGGGGCAGTTCGCGCGTGCCGTCCACCGACACGATCTTGAGATCGCAGACCGGGACCGCCGGCCCGCAGGAATCCGGCCGGTGCTCGTAATCCTCGGCGGAATGGCTGGTGCAGGTGGCGGAGGTTTCGGTCATGCCCCAGCCCTGGCCGGGAAACGAGTTCGGAAACGTCTCGCGGATTTTGCGCACCAGTTCCGGCGCCGACGGGGCGCCGCCATAGGCCACGCTTTCAAGCGACGACAGATCGTATTTGTGCCGGTTGGGATGCTCGATCAGCTGCCATGCGATGGTCGGCACCCCGCCCGCACTGTTGATCTTCTCGCGCTCGATCAACTGCATGGCGAGCTCCGGGTCCCATTTGCGCATAAGGACGATCTTCGCGCCGGCCGCGAGGGTGGGATTCATAACGGCGAAACAGCCCGTGGCATGAAAGAACGGTACCGACAGGAGCGAACAACGCTGCGGATCGTTCGGGCTCGGCGTCGGCGGCGCCTCACCGCGGCGCAGGAAATTCCGCGCCGCGGAACATCCCGACGCCATGATGTTCGACAGCATGTTGCGATAGGTGCCGAGCGCGCCCTTCGGCTTACCGGTGGTGCCGGAAGTGTAGAGAATGGTGGCATCGTCGTCTGGCTCGAGCGGCACATCGGGCAGCGGCCGGTCCGGCAGCCTGCTCCACTCGTTCACCGGCCCAATGACGTCTTCGAGCCGCGCCACAATGGGGCTCGGCAGCTCATCGGAATAGCGGATGACATACACGCGCTTGAGATCGGGGCAGTTCACCAAATGCTCGGCGATGCGCTCGAGCCGCTCGGCGTCGACGAACGCGACCTTGGCTCCCGAATCGACGAGACCGTATTCCAGCTCAGGCCCGGTCCACCACGCATTCAGCGGCGTGACGATGGCGCCGATGATGCCGGCACCGTAAAACACAGCCGGCCACTCCGGCAGGTTGCGCATGATGAGCGCAACGCGATCGCCCTTCTTGCCCTGGTTCCGGAGTTCGTGCGCAATGGCGACCGCCGCGCGAGCGAAGCTGTCGTAGGTCGCGCGGTCGTTTTCATAGACGAGAAATTCGCGCGGGCCGTACGCCGCGCGCGCCGCGACCAGCAATTCCCGCAAGGTCGGCGGCTGGTTCTTCCACACCCGCGTTTTGATGCCGCGGATGGTTTTCTCTTCCATCTCGAACGGCGCGCCGGGCGCGGTGAGCCGCGCATGCGCCTGCGCAATCGACATCGCCGGCCATTTTGGATTGGATGTAGTTTGTGACATTCGACTTACCTTCCCCTTTGTGGGGAGGTCGATTTGACGGCGCGAAGCGACGGCAAATCGGGTGGGGGGCGACCGCTTGTAATAGGCACCACCCCCCACCCGGCTCGCTGCGCTCGCCGACCTCCCCACAAAGGGGGAGGTAATCTTCCATCACAGCGCATCGATGGATTCCGCGCGCGCCGCCCATTCTTCCTTCAGCATCGCCGCCACGTCGGGATAACGGTCCTGCGCCGCCTCCTTCAGCTTGGGCAGGTGGTAGGATGGGAAGAGATCGTTGTCGGGACGGAAATCGCGCAGCACCTGCTTCGCCACGGTGATCTTGTGCACTTCCGTCGGCCCATCGGCGATACCCATCACCATGGAGCCGAGGAGCATGCCGGTGAAGGGCATCTCGTTCGACACACCCAAGGCCCCGTGGATGTGCATCGCGCGCGCGGCGATGTCGTGATACACCTTCGGCATCGCCACCTTCACCGCGGCGATATCCTTCCGCACTTTGCGATAGTCCTTGTACTTGTCGATCTTCCACGCGGTCTGCAGCACCAGCAGCCGGAACTGCTCGAGCTCGATCCACGAATCCGCGATCTGCTCCTGGACCATCTGGTAATCGGCGATTTTGCCGCCGCCGCGCGTGGTGCGCGAGACCGCGCGCTTGCACATGAGGTCGAGCGCCTTCTTGCATTGGCCCACCGTCCGCATGGCGTGATGCACGCGCCCCCCGCCGAGGCGCGTCTGCCCGATCACGAACGCTTCGCCGCGCGGGCCCAGCAGCGCATCGTACGGCACGCGCACATTGTCGTAGCGGATGTAGCCTTCGCTGCCTTCGCGCTCGTAACCAACGCCGACATAACGGAGCACCTCCACACCCGGCGTTTCGCGCGGCACGAGGAACATGCTCATGCGGCGGTAGGGATCCTTGTGGTCCGGATCGGTGACCGCATAGACCACCAGGACCTCGGCATTGCGCGCTCCGGAGGTGAACCATTTCTCGCCATTGATCACCCATTCGTTGCCGTCGAGGTCGGCGCGCGTGGTGAAGGCGAGCGGATCGGAGCCACCCTGCGGCTCGGTCATCGAATATCCGCTGGTGATTTCGTTGTTCAGCAGCGGCCAGAGATATTTCTTCTTCTGCTCCTCCGTGCCGAAATGGGCGATGATTTCCGCGTTGCCGGTGTCAGGCGCCTGGCAGCCGAACACCACCGGGGCCAGCGCCACGCGGCCCAGCCGCTCGTTCATCAGCGCGAGCTTCACCTGGCCGTAGCCCTGCCCGCCCAACTCCGGCGTGAGGTGACAAGCC
The DNA here is from genome assembly GCA_002429315.1 of Alphaproteobacteria bacterium UBA6038. GTDB lineage: Bacteria > Pseudomonadota > Alphaproteobacteria > Micropepsales > Micropepsaceae > Rhizomicrobium. The sequence continues at coordinate 18,461 of DIZC01000038.1, read as the reverse complement.
CACAGCCCCTGCTCCCGCACCTGCTTCTGCAAGGGGCGGATGGCCTTTTGGTACGCCTTGGACTTCACCCCCCCATCGCCGAGGCCCAGATGCGACAGCGGCGCCACTTCGTTCTCGAGAAATTCGTCGATCCAGTCGAGCTTCGTCTGGAATTCCGGCTCGGTCTCAAAGTCCCAGGCCATCGCCACCACCCTGAATATTTTTCAGAACCACGTTAACCGCCGCGCCCAAAATCCCGCAACTGGATTCCAGCCGCCGTGTACCGCCTGGAGCTCACGCGGAGGTCGCGGAGTGGTCATCCATTTCGGTCATCGCCGCTGGAGCGAACGCCTCCGTGTCCTCCGCGCCCTCCGCGTGCCAATTCGCAGGAACTTGGGTTAGGCTGCGGCGACTGCTATCGGAGGAACACATGTCCAAACCGGAATCCGTCGACCTGTCGCACGAGCGGCTTGAGCGCCTCGACCGCGCGATGACCGAGAAATACGTCGACACCGCCCTTTTGCCCGGTTTCGTCGTGCAGGTGTTCCGCCGCGGCGAACTGGCCCACACCGGCCTGAGCGGCCATATGGACATCGAGCGCGGGCTAAAGATGCAGGAAGACGCGCTCTTCCGCATCTACTCCATGACCAAGCCGATCACGGCGGTCGCGCTGATGATGCTGGTTGAGGAAGGCAAGATCGCGCTCGACGACGACCTGCACGCCTTCATCCCCTCGTGGAAAAACCTGCGGGTGTATGTCAGCGGCGTGCCCAGCCTCACCACCAACACTGCCGGCCAATACATCACCGCCCCGCCCAAGCGGCGCATGAAGGTGATCGATCTCGCAACCCACACCTCCGGCCTTACCTACGGCTTCATGACCCGCACCGCGGTGGATGCCGAATACCGCCGTCAGAAGATCGGAGATTTTCAGACGCCGGGCGGGCTCGACGCCTTCGTCGAGCAGCTTGCCAACATCCCGCTCGATTTCTCGCCGGGCGATCACTGGAACTATTCCGTCTCCATCGACGTGCTGGGTTATCTAGTACAGAAGCTGTCGGGGCAGACCTTCGGCGAATTCCTCCGCACCCGGATTTTCGGGCCGCTTGGCATGCAGGACACCGCGTTCTCCGTGCCGGCCAACCAGCTCGACCGTTTCGCCTCCTGCTACATGCCAAAGGAAGGAGGTCGCGGTCTGAAGCTGCAGGACGATGCGCAGAAGTCGCCCTATCTGGAGCCGCCCAAACTGGAATCCGGCGGCGGCGGGCTTGTCTCGACTGCTCACGATTACCTGCGCTTCTGCCGTATGCTGCTGAATGGCGGCGAGCTGGACGGCGTGCGGCTGCTCTCGCCCAAGACGGTCGAGATGTTTAGCCTCAATCTGCTGCCGGGGGGACGGATGATGTCCGACATGGTCCCCGCGGAAGGGATGTTCAGCGAAGCCGGCTATGCCGGCGTGGGCTTCTCCATTGGCTGCGGCGTCACCTGCGATCTGACGAAGACGCATGTGCCGGGCAGCGTCGGCGAATATTTCTGGGGCGGCGCCGCGGCCACCGCTTTCTGGATCGATCCCAAGGAAGACCTCACGGTCGTGTTCATGACGCAGGTGATGGGCACCGAAGCCCGCCTGGCGCTCCGCCGCGACCTCCGCACTTTGGTATATGCGGCGATTACCGATTGAGGGATGAAGCGATCCGCTGCTCGCGCAGTTGCGAGCGCCGGACCTTGCCGGCGTCGTCGCGCAACGGCTCGTTGACGAATTCGACGGAACGCGGGCGCTTGTAGCGCACGAGCCGATCGGCGAGATGCGCCTGGAGATCGGCCGAAGTGAGCCCTTCGCGCGGCTGCACGATGGCGTGAACGCGGTTGCCGAGGTCGTCGTCCGGAATGCCGATCACGCAGCTCGACTGCACCAGCGGATGCTCGTCGATGGCCGCTTCCACCTCCGCCGGATACACATTGGCGCCCCCCACCAGAATCATATCGGTGCGGCGGTCGGCCAGATAAAGATAACCGTCATCATCCAGCCAGCCGATATCGCCGATGGATTCCCACCCGCCGGGCAGCGCGCGCGTTTCCGCGCCGATGTAGCGGTAGGTGGAGGGCTGATCGGGCTTCCGCTTCATGAAGATCTCGCCGGTTTGGCCCCGCGGCAGCATCTTGCCGTCGGGCGAGAACGCCTCGATCTCGCCGCCCAGCGCAATGCGGCCGACCGACCCCTTGTGCGCAAGCCATTCCTCGCCGCTGATGATGGTTGCGGCCACGCCTTCGGTGCCACCATACAGTTCCCAAACCACATCGGCACCGAGCCAGTCGATCCACTCTTCCTTCAGCCATGGCGGACACGGCGCTGCCAGATGCCAAAGCGTCTTCAGCGACGACAGATCGTATCGGCGCCGCACCTCTTCCGGCAGTCGCCAGATCCTGCTCATCATCGTGGGCACCAGATAGATCCAAGTGGCGCGGTGCTGCTCAATGAGGCGCAGCGTTTCTTCGGCGTCGAACTTCGGCATCACGACAATGGGTACGCCGATCATCAGCGCCGGGAGAGCGGTCACGAAGGGGCCGTTGTGATACAGCGGCCCCGGCATCAGCACGATGTCGTCGGAGGAAATCCGCCACAGCGTGGCGCCGATTTCCTGAACCACGCCCGGCGAACCGGCAACGATCAGTTTCGGCCGGCCGGTCGAGCCGCCGGAGGTCGGCGCCTTCCAGGACGGCGAGATCGCGTTCGGAAGGTCGCCTTCGTCGTCCGACTGCGCCAATAGGTCCGCAGTCGAAATCACCGGACGGCCGATGTCCAGTTCCGCTTCGCCGATCACCACCGGCGATTGCGCCAGATCGGCGATGGCTTTCATTTCGATGAGCGGCAGGCGCCAGGAGACCGGCTGCGGAATCGCGCCGATCTTCCAAGCGGCGTAGCAGGCCTCGATAAAGCCGAGGCCGTTCGGCAGCGCAATGGTGAGCAGGTCGCCATGCTTGACGCCACGCGCGAGCAGGCTGCGGGCGATCCGGTTGGTATGCCGGTGCAGCTCGTTCCAGCTCCGCGTCTCCTCGCCGGATTTGATCGCCCACGCATCGCCTTTGCGCGCGGCCGTTCCAGCGAGAGCGGCGCCAATCGAAAGCGGATTCGGGTTCGGCGTCAGCGCCACGATGGCCTCGATCACTGCGTTCATCGCGGCTCCTTCTCCGGCATTCGCAATTGAAACATTTTTTCCGCTGGCCGCAATCCGCCGGACGCCCTTGTGCACGGCCGACCCGTATCGGATGGTATAACCGATTTGCTTCAGGGCATTGGTCATGACCGTCCCCACCATTCGCGGCGTGATCCGCCGCAATCTGCTGATCGTGTTCCTGATCGCGCTGTTCGGGGGCGGCGGCGGCTTCTACCTGCTGCTCAAGAACGCCGCGATGAACGACGCTGAGGACGAAGCCCGCCTTCTGCTCTCGTCCGCCATGGCGATCCGCGGGTACACCACCCAGCACATCCTGCCCAACCTCGCCAAGCTGAACGATGCGGTCTTCCACGAAGAGACGGTGCCCGCCTTTGCGGCGCAGACCGTGTTCCGCAGCGTGAGCGCCGGCGACAGCGCCTATACCTATCACGAAGCCGCGCTCAACCCGACCTCTGTCAGCGATCGCGCCGGCCCATTCGAAGTCGATCTCATCCGGCAGTTCCGCAACGATTCCAAGCTCAAGGAATTGCGCGGCATTCTGGATCAGCGCGGCCAGCGGCTGTTCTATCTGGCGCGGCCGATCCAGATCAAAGACGCCAAATGCATCATCTGCCATGACACCCCGGCGCGGGCGCCGAAAGCCATGGTGGCGAAGTATGGGCCCAACAACGGATTCGGCTGGAGGCTGGGCGATATTGTCGGCGTGCAGCTTCTGACGGTTCCGGTGACGCAGCAGTTCCGCAGCACGCTTGAGCTGGTCGCTATCTTGATGGGCGGTCTCGCGCTCATCTTTACCATCGCGTATTTCGCGCTGACGGCGGCCATGGAAGCGACGGTGGCCGCGCCGCTCGACCGGCTGGCTGGAGCCGCCGACCAGGCCAGCCGCTCAACCTCCGAGAGGCCGGAGCTGCCGGCCGCCGGCGCGCATGAAATCCGGGTACTCGCCGATGCCATCCAGCGCTTGCGAGTGAGTCTCGCCAAGGCGCTGGCGCAGCTCGGAGGCAAATCATGACTCTTTCGCGCACGGCGCTCGTCCCCGCCCTCATTTTCGCAGCAGTGTTGTGGGCCATTGCGCTCGTGACCGAAACCGATCCGGTGCTGGGCGTGGGGCTCGCGCACAGGGTGCTTGAGTCCGCCGCCATTGTTGCCACCGCGATCCTGGCGGTGATGCTTGCGGGAAAGCTTCTCCTCAGCCTTGCCGCCAGCCTCACCGGCACCCCGGCCACGGGGTTCCAGCGCGTCATCGTTTATGCGCTGCTTACCTTTGCGGCGAGCTTCGCCACCCTGCGCTATTTCGGTCTCGATCTCACCGCGGTGCTCACGACCTCCGCCATCGTCACGGCCGCGGTGGGCTTCGCCATGCAGCCCACCCTTTCCAGCATGATCGCCGGGCTCGCGCTGCATGCCGATCGCGCGGTGCATGTCGGCGACTGCGTGCTGCTCGACAATGAGACGGTCCGCATCGAATCCATGAACTGGCGCGCCGCGATTGGGCGGCGCCCCGATGGCCGGCTGATGGTGATTCCAAATGCGAAGCTTACCGAGGCATCCACGGAAGTGCTGCGCGCGAGCGATGCGCACCGCGCTGAATTCAATTTCCTTGGGCCGATCGATCACCCGCCGCAGCAGATCTGCGACCTCACGCGTGAACTGGTGTCCGATCTCGCGCTGGTCGACAAGAGCCGGCCGATTGCCGTTGCGCCGATCAGCTTCGAGCCGGAGCAGGAATCGGTACGTTTCCGCATCCACTACTGGACGCGCAGCTACGGCGAGCGGACATTGATCGAAGGCGAGATCGTGCGCCGCATCTGGTATTCGTTCCAGCGCAACCGCATCGCCTTTCCGCATCCTACCGCTTGCGCATTGTCCGCCACTGCGCAGGATAATCTCGACAGCAAGCTGCAGGACGCGAAGGGGCTCGCGCCCGACATCGCGCGCGCCCTGCCCGCAGGCTTTTCGCCGGACGCTGCGGAAAGCGCCGCGAAGGAATCGCGCCTTTTGCTCTACGCGCCGGACGAACGCCTCATCATGCCGGAGTGGAGCGACGGCTGGCGCTATCTGCTGCTGCGCGGCGAAGCTTACGAAGTGCCGGAGTTCGATCTGACGCCGGAGATCGCCAGCGCGCAGCCGCAACTGGCCGTGGAGCGGCTGGGGCCGACCGCTGCCATCACGCGGCTGGCGGATGAGCTATCTCTGATCATCGGGCCATATGCGAAGCTCGCGGTGATGCGCGCGGGCGATCGCACCCAGACCTACGAACAGCTGTGCCGCGAAGTGGCGCAGGAAATCGAGGAGCCGCGCCGGCGCGAAGCATTCCTGGAGAAGATGCTGCGGGCGAAACCGCGCACCTGGCATCCGGGTGCAGCCATCGCGGCGCGCCGCAATGCCAGCGGCCAGCTGGCGTCCGAACCGTCGTTGCGCGCGAGCGGCGAAGTGGCGTTGCTCGCGGTGCCGTCCGGCTTGCTCGAACAGTTTACCCGTCGTGCCGCGGCGGAGTAGGTACTGCTAGGCGCCGCTTCGCGCAAAAAATTTGAAAACAACGCGACGACCCGCCTTTTCATCGGCACGAACAACTCTGTTCGTTTGGGAAGGGCACGGCCGGCCGAAATCAGCATATGGAGAATGGGAACATACCGACTACAAGATAGGTAGTGTCTCAGACCCTTGCGCAGACATCGGCAAACCAAGCCTCAGACTTTGAGGCGATCCACTCTTGAGCCTCTGCCTCGGAGCCAAATCCGCTCACGTTCATCTTCGGCGCATAGGCGTTAGGGTCCATCGAAACGCGATAGCCGCCATCCTTGGCCGCCACGATCTTGAACGTGGGTGTTGGGCGATGGAAGGCATCGAGAATGCGCACAACATCTTCCATGGTCAGCTTTTCAGTCGTGAGCCCTGCGGCGATAGCTGGCGTGGTGCCGAGCGTCTTGTGCGTCCGGCAGAAATTGTGGTGCAGGAAGTAGAGCCCGAGCGCGTAGCAGTGATTGTCGAATTTTTTGCTGAATGCGTTCGTTAGGCGCGTGAACCGCCGCATTCCCATGCGCATGTTGAGGTTCTGCCTTTCAACATGGCTGGTGGAAATCTTATTGTGATCGGTATTGCCGAAGATGGTTTTCCGCTCTGAGCCAACGCATATGCCGGGGCTATATTTGCGGGCCGGTCCCTTGTCCGGCGTCTCACTGAAAACCTTCTTCACTTGGCCGTAGGATGCATCCAGCGGGAATATCTCTGATACGAGATCGCGGTATCCCGGCCATGCGTCCGTGGTGATCTGGACCGGCGTATCAATTCGGCTCGCTGTGTCCTGTAGGAACGCCTTGGCGCAAGCGGTATCGCGGCTTCCGGCAAACCAGCTCACGATCATCTTGGAGTCGCGGTCCAGTGCGGTGAAGGTCCAGACATCCCCAGCGCCGGGACGGTACTTGCCTTCCGGCATTTCGCGGACTGTCCGGCGCTTCGCGTAGCAGAATGACCAAATTTCATCGCATTGTAAGTTTGCGGTCTTGAGCCCGCGCACGGTGCGGTCGTGAAAGTCGATGGCTGCCGCGCCAGCATCCTCTAACAGCTTGGTCACAGTATTTATGGACACCTCAGCCACGCGGGCAGTGGACCGCATGCTGGAGCCTTCCACGAGCATCGATAGGATTTGGGCGCGCTTGGCGAGGGGCAGCTTTTTCATGCCCCTAATATATGAACTTCTTTGCTTAGCGTCAAGCATGAATTTTCACCGAATTGCTCTTGCGGTGGAAACTTTTTCTGCTATTTTGCATGAATTGGAAATGTCAATTTTGGGGCTTTCTGTGGATGAGATCATTCTGTCGCTGCTCGGTGGCGCTACGCCTGAAAATGCGAGAAACTTCCTTTTGCGTTGGTCTGAGCACCGGACATCCTCTTGGGCCGATGCTGCTCGCGATGCGAAGGTTCGGGCAGCCTCAAAGGGCCACCTTCCGCAGATACGCGGCCAGCTGAGATATCACCTGGGCGAAAATGCGCTGGCGACCGCAGCGAGTGAAAGCGGCGTTGGCTGTATGCCGCTCCCGACAAATCCCAAGGGCGGGTTCTTTATGGTCGCAAGAGTGGGGCATTTTGCTCTTATTAGTTTGAAAGTTCGAGCGCCGGGGGCGCTCCCGCGTAAGTCCACCACGCGCAGGTTATTGAGCCAACCGAACGAAGACATCGATCCTCAGTCGCGCCTCTTTCAGGAAGAAGGATCATCACGTGGGGCAACAGAGTTGGCATATCTCGGCTGCATGGTCTCTGTGCCATGCAATACAGACCCTACGGTTCCCGCAGAGTTAGCGCTCGGGGTCATGTCTGCGGCTATGGATCGATGGCTGAGTTGGATATCGATCCCCCGGGCCTGTGCGTCGTTGCAGGGGATCGATGCCGGTGGTCCGACGCCAATCCGGCCGGTTGGTGAGCTTATTCCTGACAAGGCTTTCCCCAAACTTCGCGTGCCAAACACCGACGACCAAGCAGACCGCAAGAAATAAAGAATCACGACATGGCAGGCAGGGAGATCGGTTAATGGCGCAACCGAACATTGAGGGATTCGTGGGAGAGCGATTATCGCTTGCGCGCGATGCTCGCAACATCACACAGGGCCAGATCGCGGAAGCGCTTGGTGTTGTGACACCAACCATATCGAGATGGGAGCGTGGCGAACGCAAGCCAGGTGGAGAGCAACTAACAAAGCTCGCGGATGCATTGGGCGTGCACCGCCCGTACTTTCTGAAACCTGTAGCAGATTACGGTGACGCTCCAATATTCTTTCGCTCGTTGGCGAGCGCTACGGTGAAAGCGCGGACTAAAGAGCGCGCCAAAATGCGCTGGCTTCAGCACATTTCCGCAACGCTACAGAACGAACTTGAATTCCCACCTGTAGATATCCAAGCGGCCATATGCCCTACGGATTATTCGCGACTTGCTGACAGCGATATCGAACAAATCGCAGCTGATTTGCGGAAGCGATGGAGACTGGGAGAGGGGCCAATCAACAATATGGTGTTGCTGGCGGAGAATGCTGGCGTGGTCGTTGGCATCGATGAAGTTGGATCAACAACTATCGATGGGCAGGCAAACTGGTGTGGGGCCGATGATAGACCGTACATCCTACTCGCGCGTGACAAGAATAACGCCTTCCGCAGGCAGATGGATTTGGCTCATGAAATTGCCCACCTGACTCTTCATCGTGGCGTTACGCGCGCGCAGCTCGAAACCGATTTTGAGCTGATTGAACATCAGGCAAAGTACTTTGCTGGTGCCTTCTTGTTGCCGCCACACTCATTTGCCGCAGAGATTCCATCCCTTTCTTTGGATGGATTTCTATCGCTAAAGAAGCGTTGGAAGGTCGCGCTAGGCGCGATGATTATGCGAGCTGAACAGCTAGGAGTTTTGAGTGAGGCAGGTGCACAGCGTCTGTGGAAATATCGCGCCGCGCGTGGTTGGGCCAAGCGCGAACCATTAGATGATCCTAAAGACACGCCCATATCAGAACCGCGCTTCCTTGGTCGCTGTTTCGATCTCATAATCGAAGCTGGCCGCAAGAAGCGGCGTGATCTGTTGGAGACGGATATCGGCTTGGGAGCCGCAGATGTCGAAATGTTAGCTTCGCTGTCACCCGGCTACTTTGGAGAGCAACAGGCTGAAATTGTGCGGCTGGAACCCAAGCTTCGTGCTAGCCCTAGCAATGACACAACGGCTGACGTCATCCCCTTTAAAAGGGCTACTTAGACTTCCACCTCTTCGCTGCGGCGTTCTTCGCAATATCCTTCCGTTTTGTCGCGGATAGGGCCGCCGCTCTCGCCTTCCCGCCTTTGCTGCCCAGTTCGGCGGCGGCGGACTTAGGCAGTGGCACAGTTTCAGAAGCCTCTCCCGTAGCGATCCTGCCCACCATGACGGCCGCGCCGATTACATCTGCGGGCCTACGCTGGCCTTGTGGTCCCTTAGGCATGGCGATCCTGAGAATGCTTAGCGGTAAGCATACTTCGTTCGGGAGTAAATGGCCAGAGGCTTCTCGTTGCTCAGGAACCACTGAGCATCTTCGCCACGCCGCCATGGCTGAGGCATGCCTGCTTACTCAAGCTATATGTACCATCGCTGCACTGGGCAGTGCTGCCAGCAGGAATGGAAGGCTCCACACGCTCCGCAACGTGTAAAATATCGAGGCCAAAGAACCGCAGAACGAACACAAGTATGATGAGGATGGCGGTATATCCTACGCCAGCAGTTATGCCGATGAACACGTCGTGCCAGAAGCGCTGCTGATTTCCTTCAATCCGTTGAAGGGCTTGGCCCGCTTGGCCAGTCGCCATTTCATTCCTGAAAGCCTGCAAGTTTTGCCCGATTTCTCCTGATACTACCTCCTCCCGGACCTCTTCGGACAGAAGGTCGCGGACGTAGTCCGTGAACTCGGAAATTATGCTAGCGGCTTCATTGCGAAAATTCTGCAGGACGCTTTCGGTAAGACCTTCCACATATGCGGCTTCGTCGGCCGCATTCGGGAACCGACCATGCGCAGAACGGAATTCCCTGCACCATTCCCGCTTGGACCGCTTGTAAAGGGTGTACGCGATGTGCCCAATAATCTCTCGATGCTGGTCCGATTGTTCCGTGACCAGCTTTTCGAAGATCGGGTTGATGCAGGGAGTGTCTGCGGCTGGGGTTACGGCCGGAAGATGTGGCTCGCTCACGCCGTCTTGCGGCTATCCGACTCTTTGACGACCTGCCGGAGCTTCTCACTGGCCCGCTTCACGGCGCCATCGAAAACGCCCTGATCCATGGATTTCACGCTCACGCCATCGAGCGTCAGAGTCTGGAAGATTTCCCGCTTCCCGCCGCTGCTCGTGCTCCGGCGGCTGCCGACAACGTAATAATCTTTCTTTGACATCGACCTGTTTCTCCCCGCGACTGACGGGCATTGTACCTCAAAACCAAACGTCTCCCGTCAGCCGTCGGTTCCGTAGAACTATGATTTGTTTAAGCTTTTTTCAAGTGGATGCGGACTCTCATGTCCCCTCATGGAATGCCGCCAACCTCCGAGACTCGTGTTTATCTCACCGTAGACGGATCATGGCAACAATGCATTTAACAAGTCATTAACACTTGCGCGAGCGCGTCACCCCCCCTCTCCGGGAATACGCTGGGACAAGTCCGGCAGGCGAGGCCGTCAGCCATCGGTATCTGGCGGTCCCGATTCTATCAGCGATGCGCCGGGGCTGGCAGCCCGGCTGTCGCTGTGCGACCCGGCTGCCTCCGATTCCATGGTGAAGGGGGTGAGCGCAAGGGTCTGAGACACTACCACAAGATACTGAGAACAAATAGGGGGTACATATTAAAATCCTTTGTTACACGAATGGCTTATTGACTCTCCTCTCCCGGTCGCGTTCTATGAGAACAAGAGAAGAACAATGGCCGGATCGTTGGATGGCAGAAAGGTGCGGATCGAGGCTCTGCGGCGGCAGATTGCCCAAGCTGCGAGCTTCTCTGCACGCGCCGAGGAATCAGCACCGCTCGGAATTACCGATGTCGATGCCTGCCTGAATGGCGGGCTCGCGCGTGGCGCGTTGCATGAGATTGCCGCCGCCGATCACTGCAGCATCCCCGCCGCCTTCGGCTTCCTGCTGGCGCTGACAAACATCTCCCTCTCCCCCTCCGGGGGAGAGGGGGCGGTCGGAAAACAGAACTCAGAAATCAGAAATCAGAAGAATGTTGTCTGCGAGAGTTTCCAACTTCCGACTTCTGATTCCGGAAATCCCCCTCACCCTAACTCTCTCCCCCAAAGGGGGAGAGAGAAGATCTGTGTCCTCTGGCCGCTTGCGAAACAAGGCCATGCATTCGGAATGCCCTATGCGCCGGGGCTTCGCTTCTTCGGCCTCGATCCGGCGCGCGTTCTGTTCGTCCGCTGCGCAAGCGCGCGCGATTGCCTGTGGACGATGGAAGAAGGCCTGCGGCTCGGCGGCATCGCCGCGGTGATCGGCACGCGAGTGAAATCGATGGATCTGACGGCGAGTCGCAGGCTTCAGCTTGCGGCGGAACAGGCGAACACGCCTGTCCTTCTCCTGCGCAATTACCACGACAACGCCCCAAGTGCCGCCGCAACCCGCTGGCGCGTGGCGCCGGCGCCGGCTGCTCGCGACGCCTACGGTTTTTACGAACAAGCCCGCTTCCGTGTGGCGCTGGATTATGCGCGCGGCGGAAAGGCGGGCGAATGGGTGATGGAGTGGAATCATGAGGCGCATTCTCTGCGTCTTTCTTCCGCATTGGGCGATCGAGCGGCAGGCGAAGACCGCGCCGCCTGATCCGGGGGTGCCGTTCGCGCTCGCCGCCATGACAACCGGCGGCTGGCATCTGGCGGCGGTGAACCCGCGCGCGGCCGCGCTCGGTTTGTCGGCGGAGGATCTGCTGGCGGATGCGCGCGCCCGCGTGCCGTCGCTGCAGACGAAACCGGCAACGCCAGAGAAGGATCGCGCGGCGCTCGAAAAGCTCGCGCGCTGGTGCACACGGTTTTCGCCTTATGTGGCGCCGTGGCCGGAAAGCGAAGAGCGTACCGGATCGAGCGGGCTGACCTTCGATATCACCGGTTGCGATCACCTGTTCGGTGGCGAAGCGGCCATGCTGCGCGAGGCGATCGCGAGCCTCAAACGCCTCGGCTTTACCGCTCGAGGAGCCATCGCCGGCAGCATCGGCGCGGCGCATGCGCTGTCGAAATTCGGCGGCGACTCCGAAATCCGCGTGCCGGACGGCAAGATTGCGGGCGTCATCGCGGCGCTTCCCGTGTCCGCGTTGCGGATCCCGGACAAGACCGCCGCGACGCTCAAGCATCTGGGCCTGAAAACCATCGGCCATCTCCTGCCGCTGCCGCGGGCGCCGCTTACGCAACGCTTTGGCAAAGTGCTCAACGAGCGGCTCGATCAGGCGATGGGCCGCGCCGAGGAAGCCTTTTCGCCGCTCCTGCCGCACGTGCCTTATCGCGCAAGTGTCGTTCTGGCCGAGCCGATTTCGGCGCAGGAGCACGTTCTGACGCTTGCAAAAAGGCTTGCGGAGGAGCTTGCGCCACCGCTGGAACGTGACGGCAAAGGCGGCCGCGCGCTGACTCTCACCTTGTTCCGCGTGGATGGCGAGACGGCCGAATTCTCCATTCGCCTGGCGTGGCCCTCGCGCGACGCGATGCGCATCATGAAACTGTTTTCGCTGAAGCTGGAAGCGCTGGCGGAGGATTACGATGCCGGATTCGGCTTCGAGGCCGCTCGGCTCGACGTTACGCAAGCCGATCGCATGCCGCCGCGGCAGGCCGCCATCGCCCCGGATCCGGACAGCGACAGCGACACAAAGCTATCGCTGCTGATCGATCATTTGGGCAGCCGTCTGGGGCTGGAAAACGTGCTGCGCGCGCACCCGTGTGACACGCACATTCCCGAACGCGCAGTCGTCCTGAAACCGCCGGAGCAGGTCTCCGCTTGGGATGAAAAAGACATCCCCATGCGGCCGCTGCTCATGCTGCCCTGCGCCGAACCTGCCGATGTGACGGCGGTGGTGCCGGAAGGACCGCCGCGGCAATTCCGCTGGCGCGGCGTGCAGTACCAGGTGGCCAATGCAGAAGGGCCGGAGCGCATCCGCCCTGAATGGTGGCGGGAGGCAGAGAGCCGGACGCGGGACTACTACACGGTAGAAGATAAAGACGGCCGCCGCTTCTGGCTCTATCGCGACGGCCGTTATGGCGCAGACGCCAGGTGGTTCGTGCACGGGGTGTATACATGATCCCGTACGCCGAATTCGCCGTCACCACGAATTTTTCCTTCCTGCGCGGCGCGAGCCATGCCGAGGAATTGGTTCAGCGCGCAGCGGAGCTGGGGCTGGCCGGCATCGGCATCGCCGATCGCAACAGTTTCGCGGGCGTGGTCCGCGCCCATGTGGCGGCAAAGGACTTTTACCTCAAATTTTTCGTCGGTGTCCGGCTGGTGACCACCGATGGTTTCGAGACCCTTGCCTATCCCATGGACCGTGCCGCCTACAGCCGCCTCTCCCGTCTGCTCACCCGCGGCAACCGCCGCGCCAAGAAGGGCGAATGTCATCTCTTTTTCGAGGAAATTCTTGAGTTTTCCGAAGGACAGATCTTCATTGTCTTGCCGCCAGCGAAATTGGAGCGACGCGTTTCTTCTCCTCCCCCGCCTGCGGGGGAGGAGCTGAGCTTGAGCGCAGCGAGAGCGAAGCGGAAGGGGGTGTCGCCAACAGAGCCCCCCCTCCAGTCTGGCTCGCAGGCTCGCCAGACCACCTTCCCCGTAAACGGGGGAGGAAAGCCAGCGGCCGATTTCTTGAATTGTTTACAGCGTCTGCGCGATGCCGCGCCGGGGCGGGTCTATCTCGGCTCGACGGCACTCTATGAAAATCGTGCGGCCAAGCGGCTCGCGGAACTCGCGGCGTTCGCGCGCGACATGCGCGTGCCGCTCGTCGCCGTCAACGACGTGCACTATCACGTGCCGGAGCGGCAGCAGTTGCAGGACGTGCTCACCTGCATCCGCGAGAAATGCACCATCGATGAAGCGGGCAAGCGGCTCGCGCCGAACGCCGAGCGTCATCTCAAGTCTCCGGACGAAATGGCACGGCTGTTTGCGAAATACCCAGACGCCATCGCCCGTGCGATGGAAATCGCCGGCCGGCTGAACTTCTCGCTTGACGAACTGAAATACGAATATCCTGACGATGCGATCGGCGGCGACGATCCCCAAGAAGCCTTGACCAGACTCGCCTGGGAAGGCGCAGCAAAACGGTATCCCAACGGGGTTCCCGACGACATTCGCAGGCTTATTGTGCACGAGCTCGCACTGATCGCCACGCTTGGCTATGCGCGCTACTTCCTGACAGTATGGGACATCGTTCGGTGGGCAAAAACACAGGGCATTCTTTATCAGGGCCGCGGGTCGGCAGCGAACTCGGCCGTCTGCTACATGCTCGGTATCACCGCCGTCGATCCGGTAAAAACAAAGCTCCTGTTCGAGCGATTCATTTCAAGTGCGCGCGGCGAGCCGCCCGATATCGACGTCGATTTCGAACACGAAAAACGGGAAGATGTGATCCAGTATATCTACGGCAAATACGGCCGGGATCGCGCTGGGATCGCGGCCACAGTCATCTCCTATCGCAGCAAGAGCGCCATCCGCGATGTCGGCAAGGCGCTGGGGCTTTCCGAGGACATGGTGGGACTGCTTTCCGGCAGCCTCTTCAGCTGGGGCCGCAACATGGAAGACGTGCGGGTGGCGGAAGTCGGCTTCGATGCATCCGATCCGCGCCTTGCCCTTACACTGCAACTCGCGCGCGAGCTGTACGGCTTCCCGCGGCACCTCTCCCAGCACGTCGGCGGTTTCGTCATTACGCGCGGGTCGCTGGAGAAACTGGTGCCGATCGGCAATGCCGCGATGGAGGACCGCACCTTCATCGAATGGGACAAGGATGACATCGACGCATTGGGGATATTCAAAATCGATGTACTCGCACTCGGCATGCTCACGGCCATCGCCAAATCCTTCAAGCTTCTGGAGCAGCATTATGGGCTTGAACTCGATCTTGCTTCCGTGCCGGCGGAAGATCTGGCCGTCTATAAAATGTTGTGCGAGGCGGACACCATCGGCGTCTTCCAGGTGGAATCGCGCGCGCAGATGTCAATGCTGCCGCGGTTAAAACCCGAAAAATTCTCGGACATCATCATCGAAGTCGCCATTGTGCGCCCCGGACCCATTCAGGGCGACATGGTGCATCCCTATCTCCGCCGCCGCGAGGGGAAGGAGGTTGTCGTCTATCCCAGCAAGGAACTGGAAGAGGTGTTGAGCGACACCTTGGGTGTACCGCTCTTCCAGGAACAGGCGATGAAGATCGCCATCGTTGCCGCCGGCTTCACACCGGAAGAGGCTGACCAGTTGCGCCGGGCCATGGCCACCTTCAAGCGCAGCGGAACCATACCCAAATTCCGCGAGAAATTTATCGCCGGCATGATCGCACGCGATTACGCGCAGGATTTCGCCGAGCGCTGCTTCCATCAGATCGAAGGCTTTGCCGATTACGGCTTCCCGATGAGCCATGCCGCGAGCTTCGCGCAGCTGGTTTATGTCTCAGCGTGGATCAAGCGGCACTACCCGGATGTGTTCTGCGCGGCGATGCTCAATTCGCAGCCGATGGGCTTCTACGCGCCGGCGCAGCTCGTGCGCGACGCCGCGATGCACGGCGTGGAAATTCGTGGGCCCGATGTGAACGCCAGCGAATGGGATTTCACGCTGGAACCACCTTCCCCTTATCCATCGTCCTTACCTCCCCCTTGTGGGGCGGTCGCGTGCGAAGCGAGCGGGTGGGGGACTGGCCGTTGCGCCGTTCGGCTCGGGCTTCGGCAGATCAAGGGCTTCCGCAAGGAATACGCAGACGCTCTTGTGGCTGCGCGCGGGCGGGGCTTCGATGGCGTTCGCCATCTGGCTCTCTCCGCACAACTTCCCAGCGAAGCCTTGTCGCGCCTTACCGAAGCCGACGCCTTCCGCTCGCTCGGGCTCGACCGCCGCGAAGCATTGTGGTGCGTGAAGGGACTCGATGGGGGCGCGGAGGATTCGCGCATTGCCGTGCCGGCGCTGCCGATCTTCAAAGATGCGGATGCCGAAGCATTACGCCGCGAGGAAGAAGTCCGCCTGCCGCCGCTACGCCTCGGCGAGCACATCGTGCAGGATTACATGAGCCTGCAGATGTCGCTGAAGGCACATCCGCTGGCGCTCTTGCGGACGCGAATGACCGCGCGCGGCGTGACGCCGAATGCAAAAATCCTGGAAACCCCAGATGGCGCGCGCATCGCAGTGGCCGGCCTGGTGCTGGTGCGCCAGCGGCCGGGCACCGCGAGCGGCGTGATTTTCGTCACCCTGGAAGACGAAGCCGCGATTGCCAACATCATCGTGTGGCCGAAGGTGTTCGAAACCTACCGCCGCACCTTGCTGGCTTCGCGCCTGCTGATGGTCACCGGCAAGCTGCAACGCCAGGGCATCGTCACGCACATTGTCGCCGACAAGCTCATCGATCTCACCGGCGATCTTTCGCTGCTGTCGGCTGCCAATGGCGACAAATGCGAGATCCTCGCCCGCGCCGACCAGGTGAAGCACGACGGGCAAGCCTCCTGGCGCGACGCGCCGCACCGCCAGCCACGCAATGCCGAAGTGATTCCAAAAAGCCGCGATTTCCGATGATCTTCAAAGGAAAAAGCCGAGGCTTTCACCTCGGCTTTTGGTTGCGGGGACAGGATTTGAACCTGTGACCTTCAGGTTATGAGCCTGACGAGCTACCGGGCTGCTCCACCCCGCGTCACATCTTCGCAACGCGAAGAGCGGCGCATATAGGACAAGCCGCGGCTGCTGTCCACTTCCTTTCTTTCGCCTCTTTCGCCGCGCCTGCGCCAGTCAGCTCTGCTGCTTGCCTTTGTGCGGCTTCCGGACGAGCTCCGGCTGGACGAACGGCGACGGCGCCGCCTTCTCACCCTTGTTCTTGTCCTGTTTTGGCTTCTTCTTTTCCTTGTTCCCGCGCTGCTCGCGATTGGCCATGGTGTTCTCCAAATCCTCATGAATCCGGTCCAGAACTCCACTTCAAACCACTCCGGCCGAGGCGGTCAACCGTGGAAAGTCGAGCCACGGCTGAACGATCAGCGCCGGCGGATCGCCGCCGATAACGTCGCCGCCTCGGCAACCACAAGAGAACTACCGGCCCCGAGTCATTCGCCCACGCAGGCGCGCGCCGACGGTGTCCCTCCTAGGGCGCCAACTGAGATGTCTAGATGCGCCTGCCGGCCGCCGCCGTAGCTCTCGCGTCCCACTCGGCGACGTTCACGCCGCGGACGAGCAGCCACAACCCAAGCAGGACGCCGCCGGGCGCGAAGACAAACGGCAGGTATGGCGTATCGTATTGCGGCGCCAGCACCTGAAGCGTGGTACTGAGCACAAAGCCGACGCCGCCGACGATC
Organism: Alphaproteobacteria bacterium UBA6038; assembly: GCA_002429315.1. Lineage (GTDB taxonomy): Bacteria > Pseudomonadota > Alphaproteobacteria > Micropepsales > Micropepsaceae > Rhizomicrobium. The sequence continues at coordinate 1,328 of DIZC01000038.1, read as the reverse complement.
ATCAGAAGCCCGAGGAGTTTCGGCAAATAGCCGGAGCGGATCATCAGCCAGCCGCGGAGGATCCAGCCCGTGCCGTAGAACAGCAGAAACAGGCCGGCGCCGTAGTTGAACAGCTTGAGCGAAAGCAGCGTCAGCGTGGCCAGCTGCGCAGGGCTGAAGGTGCCGAGGTAGGGAGAGCCGCGCAGAAGCAGTTGCGGCAGGCCGAAATAGAAGATCTCGCAGGCGGCATAGGTCGCGGTGCTGAGAAGGCCAAGAAACACGGTGATAAGCGCGAGCACGCGGCCGGCCGGTTTCAGAAGGACATAGAAGATGACCGCGATCGCCACGTCGCACAGCGCCTCTACGATGTAGGCGGCGAAGCTGAGGCGGTACATCGTGTCGTGCGCCTTGAGGTTCGCCACCGTGGCGGCGGCGTCGTGTCCCGCGATCAATGCGGCGGGCGCATAGCCTTCACCGAACCCGCCAGCGAGAATGGTCGCCACGAAAAGGACTCCGGCGACGCGCGCCCAGGCTTGAACGCTTGCGCCTCGTCGATCGGCGTCTGTTGCGGTGGTCATGTCGGTCCTTTCCTCGCAGCTAGGCTCGCAACTCTAGCGTCACCCCGGCGGCTGGACATGACCGGACGTACCACAAACATGATTTGAAGGGACATGCAGGCCGCGACCGAAATTCTCGAATCGTGAGCCGCGGACAGCAAAAGCCCCGCAGGATTTCTCCCACGGGGCTCTTGTCTGTTGTGAGGCGGGGATAGCGAAGCACGCGCGAGCGTGTTCGCAACGACTAATGAAGCGTCCTTGGCTGGACTGGCAGCGACCGACTCTCCCGCGGCTTGAGCCGCAGTACCATAGGCGCTGGGGGCTTTAACGGCCGAGTTCGGAATGGGATCGGGTGGAATTCCCCCGCTAGGACCACCAGTCCAGCGAAGGACGCTTCGTTTAATTGGCGAACACGCTCACGCGTACTTCGCGAATTGCACAAAGACACCAAGTTGATGCGTTGATTGCCTGGCCTTGTTTCCAGGCATGGAACGAGGAGTGCTTAAGCGTATCAAGTGTTACGATCGAGCGATTAGGACCAGTAAGCTCAACGCATTGCTGCGCTTACACACCTGGCCTATCGACGTGGTCGTCTTCCACGGCTCTCAAGCGAAACCTGGTTTTGAGGTTAGTTTCCCGCTTAGATGCTTTCAGCGGTTATCTATTCCGCACTTAGCTACCCGGCTGTGCCGTTGGCACGACAACCGGTCCACCAGAGGTGCGTTCGCTCCGGTCCTCTCGTACTAGGAGCAAATCCTCTCAAGTTTCGAACACCCACGGCAGATAGGGACC
>DIZC01000053.1:2730-3128 GCA_002429315.1 Alphaproteobacteria bacterium UBA6038 | reverse complement strand
TCCACGCTCAGTGTCGTCAATCTCGTCAAGGAGAATATCCCAAAGTTCCAGGCCGTGCTGCCGCCGGGCGTGAAGGTCAGCTATGAGTTTGACCAATCGCCCTTCGTCACGCGCGCCATCCTGGGGCTGACCGAGGAGGGGCTGCTCGGCGCGGTACTCACTGGGTTGGTGGTCTTGCTCTTCCTGCGCGACTGGCGCAGCGCTCTGGTCGTGGTGGTAAACATCCCGTTGTCGATCCTGGCAGCGATGATAGCGCTGTGGGCGTCCGGGCAGACGGTCAACCTGATGACCTTGGGCGGACTGGCTTTGGCGGTCGGCATCCTGGTCGACGAAGCGACCGTCACCATCGAGAACGTCCATTCGCATCTTGGATGCGGCGCGGCCCTCGCGGTTGCTGC
>DIZC01000053.1:0-2484 GCA_002429315.1 Alphaproteobacteria bacterium UBA6038 | reverse complement strand
GTCTTCGTCTCCGCTTTCTTCATGCAGGGTGCGGCGCATAATCTCTTCGTTCCGCTGGCGCTGGCGGTGGGCTTCGCGATGGTCGCCTCCTACGTGTTGTCCACCACGCTCGTCCCGGTCCTGTTGATCTGGGTCCTGGGGACCCAGCGAGGACCTCATGCGGCCGGTCCCTCGCGGTTCGACCGGTTTCGAGAGCGGTACCACGACTTTTCGGCTCGCGTCGTGCGGCGGCGATGGATCGTCGTGCCGGCCTATCTTGCTGTCGCTGCGCTGATCGTTGTCGTTATCGGCGGCACCCTGGGCCGTGCGATCTTCCCGACCGTCGATGCCGGACAGTTCACGCTGCGCATGCGCGCCACCGCGGGCACCCGCATCGAGGAGACCGAAAAGCTCGCCAACAAGACGCTGGACATCGTCCGCCGCGAGGTCGGCCCGCAGAACGTCGCGTTGACTCTCGGCTTTGTCGGCGTGCAAAACGCCGCGTATCCCATCACCACCATCTATCTCTGGACGAGCGGGCCGGAAGAAGCGGTTATGCAGGTACAGCTCAATCCGAAGGCCGGCATAAGAGTGGCGGATCTCGAAGAGCTGCTAAGGCAGAAATTGTCGCAGGAGCTGCCCGGCGTGCGCTACAGCTTCGAGCCCAGCGACATCGTCAGCCGGGTGATGAGCTTCGGCGCGCCGACGCCGATCGAGGTGGCGGTCAGCGGCCCCGATTTCACCAAGACCCGCCCTTTCGCGCAGCGACTTCAGAAGGCGCTGGGCGCGGTTTCGTCCTTGCGAGACCTGCAATTCGAACAGGAGCTCGATTATCCGGCGGTGAAGGTCGACATCGACCGGCAGCTCGCCGGCATGCTCGGGGTGACGGCGAACCAGGTCGGCCAGTCTCTGACGGAGGCGACCTCTTCGAGCCGTTTCACGGTCCCCAACTTCTGGGCCGATCCCAAGAGCGGTGTGGGCTACCAAGTGCAGGTGGAGGTGCCGCCGCTGCGCATGAACTCGTTGGAGGAGGTCAAGAATATCCCAATCAGCCGGAGTCAAGACGTGCAGATCGACCTCCGGAACGTTGCGGAAGTGACGCAAGGCACCGTTCTTGGCGAATACGACCGATACAACATGCAACGGATGTTGACGCTGGAGGCCAATATCGCCGGCGAGGATCTGGGCGGCGCAGCGGACCAGGTGTCGCGGGCGCTCGCCAAGGCTGATGCCCCGCCGCAAGGCGTCAATGTGGCGGTGCGCGGGCAGGTCGTGCCAATGCAGGACATGTTCAGCGGTCTCGAGCTCGGGCTCATCGTCGCGGTGATCGTAATCTTCCTGTTGCTGGCGGCGAATTTTCAGTCCTTCCGGCTCTCGCTTGCGATCGTGCTCACGATCCCTGCCGTGGTCTCGGGCGTTGCGGTCGCGCTCTGGATCACCCGCACGACGTTGAACATCGAGTCGCTCATCGGTGCGATCATGGCGATCGGCGTGGCCGTGGCCAATGCGATCCTGCTCGTCACCTTCGCCGAGCGCGATCGGATCGGCGGCGCCCACGTGCCGGATGCGGCGGTCTCGGGGGCGGCGAGTCGTCTGCGGCCGATCCTGATGACAGGCTGCGCGATGATCGCGGGGATGTTGCCAATGGCGGTCGGCCTAGGCGAAGCCGGCGCGCAGACCGCCCCGCTCGGGCGCGCCGTGATCGGCGGCCTGACGGGCGGGACCATCGCCACGCTGATCATCTTGCCGGCCATTTTCACCCTTCTCCAAGGCGAACACACGCGAAAAAGCGCTTCGTTGCTGCCCGCCGACCGTGGCGGCTCTGATGCGCCGATTTAGCCCTAAATCAACGGCTCTTGCTGTCGCCATCGCGGCGAGCTGTATTGCGTCACCGGTTCCGATCTCCGCTTCCTCCGCTCAGGCTCCGTCAGCTCCAGATGCCGCGCCGACGCAGCCGGCACCGGCCAACCCATCGCCGAAGGCTGAAAGTGACGACAAGAGCCAGCAGTTCGCGACCGTTGTCGTTCCGGCGACCATTCAGGCGTTTTTCGTCACCGATCTTTATGCCAAGGACTCCGGCTATGTCTCGCAGGTCAACCATGATATCGGCGACCACGTGAAGATAGGGCAGGTGCTGGCGGTGATCGAGGATGCGGAGCTGCAGGCGCAATCCGACAGGGCTCAGGCGGCGGTGCAGCAGGCCAAGGCCGCGCTCGAAGTGGCAAAGCGGCAGCTCGCGGGCCTGCAGGCCGATCTCACGCTGCAGCAGGTGACGCTCAAGCGGCAGAAGGAGCTCTTCGCCGGCAAGGCCGCAACGCACCAGGCGCTAGACGAGGCGCAGGCCAAGCAAAGCGTATCGACCGCCAATGTGGAGACCGGGAACGCGAAGATCGGGTTGGCCGAAGCCGATCTCCAGGCAGCTAAAGCCGAAGCGGAAAGGCTCCAAGCGTTGCTGCAATATGACAAGATCGTCGCGCCTTTCGACGGTGTGGTGACCCGGAGGCT
>DIZC01000039.1:13555-29576 GCA_002429315.1 Alphaproteobacteria bacterium UBA6038 | reverse complement strand
CCTTCCAGCCGAGCACCGATTCCTCGATCAGCACCTCGTTGGTGGGGGAGGCGTCCAGCCCGTGCTCGACAATGTCGAAGAATTCTTCCCGATTATAGGCGATGCCGCCGCCGGTGCCGCCCAAGGTGAAGGAAGGACGGATCACGGCCGGCAAACCCACTTCCTCCAGCGCCCGCAACGCGTGCGCGAAGGCTTCCGGCGAGAGCTCCATTACCGGATTATTTTCGCCGTCATAGAGGAAGTTGCCGCGCTCGTCCTTCTTGTGGCGGAGGTAGCCTTTCAGCGTCTGCCCGCGCGGCACATCGAGACCGATCTCGATCATCGCCTTGCGGAACAGCTCGCGGTCTTCCGCCTTGTCGATGGCTTCGGCGGAGGCGCCGATCAGCTCCACGCCGTATTTCTCCAGCACACCGCGCTTGCGTAGGGACAAGGCGGTGTTCAGCGCCGTCTGGCCACCCATGGTGGGGAGCAGCGCGAACACACGGCCTCTCGGCACGTTCGGCGCCTCGCGGGCGATGATCTTTTCCACGAATTCCGGTGTGATGGGCTCGATGTAGGTGGCATCGGCCAGCTGCGGATCGGTCATGATGGTGGCCGGGTTCGAGTTCACCAGCACCACGCGGTAGCCCTCCGCCCGGAGCGCCTTGCAGGCCTGGGCGCCGGAATAATCGAATTCGCAGGCCTGCCCGATGACGATAGGCCCGGCGCCGATGATCAAGACCGTGTGGATATCTTCGCGTTTGGACATGCTTGCTCGCGCGCCGCACGCGAGTTCCGCGTGCCGAATCGAAGCCGGATTGCAGGTTAAGCGGACCGTTTAGCCACGAGTCGGTTTGAGAGCAAGCTCCGCCTGCGCGGCAACGCAGACGAGCAGGCGGTCAGGCAACCACCTCGCCTTCACCAAGGGGAGATCGGCCTTCGAAAAGGGTGAACCTTCTGCCCTCTGACAGCCAATCATGCGGCGGATTCGGCATCAAAAATCTAGCCTTCCCATCTTGATATCCGTGATCGTCAGGAAGTCCGCTGACCTCGAAAACAAGGCTCCGCGCGTCATTGGTCCATCATCCCCCCGATGATCGAACTTCGCGGGCACTACGAAACGCTGACCACGCGGAGAGTGATTTGCCGGAGCCCAATTGAGCCAGCGCAAGCGAACATTCGCCGTATCGTTCATTGCCGACACGGCCTAGCTGCGCCATTTCAAAGTGCGGGGCTGGATGGGGTTGGTGAAAGGTGTCCCGGAGGAGAGCGATTCGGACCAGGCTTTCTTCAGGCGGTGATACCACATGGCGGGGACGTCGGAATCCTGGATCAGCAGCAGGCTGGGGTTGAACTTCAGACCCTCGCGCTGCAGCTCGGCCATTTTCCGGTCGTCGGCGAGGAAGATGGGGCCTAAGATCGAGAAGAAGGGTTTGAGGAACGACAGCCACGCCGGCCAGTAGAACACCTGGGTGACTTCTGTGGTGAGTTCGTCGATGGGGGTGCAGGCGGTGAAGCCCACCACATCGATGTGCCGGCCCAACACCGTGCCGGCGATCTTCTCGAACCGGAGGCTGGGCAGCTCGAAGGTGATTTCGGTGGTCACGTCGCCGCCCAGCAGCTTGTACGCGGGCTTGCTCGGCTGATGGCGCGTCATCACGAAGCCGGTGGGCAGCGGCGCGTAGGCTTTCTGTTTCAGCCGCGGCTTCTTCTTCCACCACCAGCGGCCGTGCACGTAAGGCGCGTGCGCCGGATCCATCAACCCGATCACCGCATCGTCGATGCCGCAATGGAAGGTCTGGCTTTCCACCCAACGCGGCTTCGCATTCGGCACCCCAACGCGCGGCGGTTCACTGCGCGGCGCGGCGGCGCTTCGCTCGTCCGTGGGGAAGTAAATCCAGATCAGGCCGTCCTGCTCGCGCAGCGGATAGCTCCGCACGCGGATTTTCGACGGATCGATATCCTGTCCTTCGACCAGCGACGGAATCAGCGCGCACACGCCATCACGGCGGAATCGCCAACCATGATAGGCACATTCGACCGTGTTTTCCACCATCACGCGGCCCGCGGAGAGCGGCACGCCGCGATGGGGACAAACGTCACGCAGCGCGAACGCTTCGCCATTGCGCATGCGGCCCAGCAACACCGGTTCGCCGAGCAGCATCTGCCGCCGCAAATCTCCCGGCCTCAGCGAGGAGGACAGCGCTGCGAAATACCAAAGCGCGCGCAGGAACACCGGCGCGGGCGGCGCGCCTGTCCCGGCGTCGGCGTGGGCGTTCATTTTTTTGGGACAGGCTTTGCGGGCGGCGCCGGCGGCGGCTTGAGCAGGCTGTCGAGCTTGGTCATCAGTTGCTGGCCCTTGTACGGGGGCAGCTTATACGCCCAGCCGGAGGTTTTCGCATCGATGGCCTTGGCCTCGCGCGCGGCCTTGGGCTTGCCGGGCGCGGCTTCGGCGGAAACGAGCGCCCAATAGTCTTGCCCCTGCTGCATCGCCTGAATGGTGACGGTTAGGCCGTCGAAAGTGTGCGTCACCATGCGCCAGGCTTTGGCGAAAACCATGCCTTTGGCGGGCTTCGCGTCGTCGAAGGTGAGGGCCACCATTGCGGCGCCCACCCCGTCCGCAGCACCTGGATAGGTAAGTTCGCGCCCCGCCGGCATGTCGACCAGCTTGAAGTCGGCATCCTTCGGCTTGTCGCGCTTCACCGAATAGGCAGGGCTGCCCACTGGCGTCACATCGGTTTCCGCAATGCGCGCCCGGTCGATGTCCACGAGGTTCTTGTCGTACCACTCGGTCGGGTCGGTCTTCGGCTGGAACACGCTTTTCGCGAGCCAGCTCTGGGTGGAATCGGCCTTGCGCACGAACATGCCGCTGGCGCCGGACTGATTGCCGATATCCTGGCTCTTGCCGGTGATCACCGAGGCCAGCGTATGGCCCTGTCCGTCGGCGACCGTGATGAGCACGCCGTTGCCTTTGGGGGGCGCATCGAGATCGAGATAGTGCAGCCAATCGGCGCGCGCAGTTTTCGGCTCCAGCGTTTCGAGGCTCGCAAGGCCCACTACGGTGCGGTTCACTTCCGCAAACGAGGCGGGAAAATCGTTGCGTGACGTCACCACCCAACCTTTGTTCGGCTTGAACGCCACATCGAAGCTGCCGGATTTCGAGGCCACGTGAATGTGCTTCACGCTGTTCGCCTGATGCGGCAGGTCGGGAAACATCGGGGTTGGATTGTATTTGGGCGCGAGCTGCGCCGTCTGCTGCCACAGCGCGATCACTGCCCATACTGCGAAGAATACGGCCAGCGCGGCAAGAATCGCGAGATTGCGCCGGCGCGGATCGCTCAAAATCTGTTCCATCGCCGCCATCCTAAAACGCAATCGCTCGGGCCCGCCGGCGCCGGCGCAATACCGCCAGAATGACCGCGAACAGAGCAACGAGCAGTGGCACCAGCGCGATGTTCACGAACGCGAGGACATTGCCGAGTTCGTCGATGCTCTTGCGCAGGTTGCGTTGCACTTCGCGCAGCGCCGCCCGGGTCTCCGCCATTTCGTGCTGGAACCGCTGCACCTCGCGCTGCTGCTCCGCCGACAGCCCGACCGCGCCGTTTCGACCGGCGGATTCCGAGCCGCCGCCCTGCTGCAGCGCGCGCAGGCGCTCCTGCGTGTCCGATAGCTTCTGCTGCAGTGCCTGCGCCTGTTGCTGGAATTTCGCCTGGGCCTGCTCCTGCAGTTTCTTCACGACGGTGAACGGCCGGTCGGTGGTACCGCGCGTGCGCAGTGAAATCAGATCGCCGGAGCCGGTGAGATTCTCCACCGCGTTCAGCACGAAGGCGGCGTTATCGGCCATCGGGATGCCGACCTCGCGGCCATACATGTTCTGGAGCCGCACCCAGAATTTGTCATCGAAGATATCGCTGTCCGCCATCACGATAACGTTGATGTTCTTCGCCGAGGTGATCTGCTTCGGTTGCTTCGGCTCTTTCGGCTGCGGAGTCTTCGATGCGGGCTTTGCCGGTGCGCCTATGGGAAACGCGGTGTTCGCCGGACCGGAAATGTGCGCGGCAATGGTGAACGGGTGGCCCGCTGGCACGATCTGCCCCATCAGCGCCGAAGGTGGCATGCCCATGCGCACCTGCATGGCATCCACCAGGGAAGCGTTCTTCGACGACCACGCGAGCGGCAGGAAGCTGGTGGTGGCGCCCTTCGCGGCCGCAAGCGCGCCCACCGTCGCGAGATTCATCGATTGCAGGCTGCCGGTGACCTGATCGGTCTTATTGAACTGATCGGGCGTCAGGTGCAACCAGGCCGGATAGGCCTGCACCGGGTTGCGCGGATCGGCGGTTTGCACCGGCTGTGCGAGATCGCGGTCGGCGACCACCTTTCCTGGATCGTACGAGATACCCCACGCCTTGAAGAGCTTCGGCAGATCGGAGGGCGTGGGGCCGCCACCCTGCTGGAAACCCTGCGTTGCGGCACCGGCGAGTTCCGAATTCGGATCGACGAAAATGAGCGCCCGCCCGCCACGGAGCACGAACTGGTCGATGGCGTATTGCTGCTGATCGCTGAGCGGCGGGGGATGTGCGATGAGCAGCACATCCACGTCCGCCGGAACGCTGGTGACGTTGGGCTGCAGCATCTGCGTGTCGTAGGTTTGCCTCAGCTGCTGGTAGATGACGAAAGGCCGCGAGCGGCCCTGCAGCATGGCGGCCATTCCGCCCGGTCCCTGCTCCAGCGGCAGGCTGGAGATGATGGCGATCTTCGGCTTCTTGGGATGCGAGAGGCGGTAGATGAGCGAGGAGATGTCGTATTCGAGATAGGGTTCGCGATCCTGCGTGAAGAACGCGATCGTTTCCTTCCCGCCGATGGTGTTGGTGCCGGCAAGGCCGAAATAGACGAGATCGCCGGTTTGCGTCGGCGCGCCGGTGAGTCCGTTCGCGGTGGCCTGATCTTCCGCCTCGCTGAACGGCTCGGGATCGATCTCCTGCAGGACGATCTTGCCGTGGCTCAGGGCGGCGTATTCGTTCAAGAGGTCCCGTACGCGGCTGGCATAGGCGTTTACCTGCGCGTATTCGGAGCCGACCTTCTTGGAATAAAAGAATTTGAGCACGATGGGCTCGCCCAGCTTGGCGAGGATGTTCTTCGTGCCCTGCGCCAGCGTGTATTGGCCGTTCTCGGTGAGATCGAGCCGGCTCGCCGTGAAGGTGGCGTCCGCCGCGATGTTGAGGGCCACAAAGATGATCGCGGCCAGCACGATGGCGGCAATGGCGTAGCTGCGTCGGGAAAGCGGTCGCATGGCTCAGCCCGTCCGCTTCAGATCGACGACCATGACATTCGCCGCCAGGAACAGCGCGATCAGCGAGAAGAAGAAGATGACATCGCGCAGATCGATCACGCCTTGGGTGATCGCCATGAAGTGGGTCAGGAAGCTGAAGGAGGCCACTGCATTGATGAGTGCCAGCGGCGCCCAAGCGCGGAAGAAATCGAGCACCAGCGGCGCGCCCGAAATGGTGAACAGGAAGCAGACCACGACGCTCACCACGAAGGCGATCACCTGGTTGTGCGTCGTGGCCGAGATGCATGCGCCGATCGCGAGATAGCCGCCCGCCATCAAAAAGCTGCCGATGTAGCTTGCGAGAATGACACCGTTGTCGGGATGGCCAAGGTAGTTGACCGTGATCCAGATGGGGAAGGTGAGGGCAAGCGCCACGCCGGTGAACGCCCACGCGGCGAGGAACTTGCCAACTACGGTGGCCCAAAGCGGCACCGGCAGAGTGAGAAGCAATTCCATCGTGCCGGTGCGGCGCTCTTCGGCCCATAGGCGCATGGCGATCGCCGGCACGAAGAACAGGTACAGCCACGGATGGTAGGAGAAGAAGACCGACAGATCGGCGATGTTATGCTCGTAGAAACGGCCGATATAGAACGTGAACGCGCCCATCGAAAACAGGAAGATCACGATGAACACATAGGCCAACGGCGTCGCGAAATACGCGGCGAACTCGCGCCTGAAGATGGCCCACACGGAACTCACGTGCGGCTCTCCCGCGCCCACGCCGCGTCGTGGGTGGTAACGGCGCGGAACACTTCGTCGAGCCGGCCGGCCTCGGCGTACAGTTCCTTGACGTCCCAGTGCTCGCGGGCCGCCATCGCACTCACGTCTTCGATCAGCAGCGCACCGCCCTTGGGATAGGCTGTCACCGCCGCCGAGCCGTTGCTTGTGCTTTGCTCGACGCCTGCAACCTCTGGCAAGCCTTTCAGCTTTGCGGCCACGGCGGCTGCCTGGCCGCTCGGCAAGACAATCGTCACGGCATTGTGATGCCGCGAGCGCGCCAGCAACTGCGCCGGTGTGCCGTCGGCCACGATCCGGCCTCGGTCGATGATCACCGCTCGCGTGCACACCGCCTCCACTTCCTCAAGAAGGTGGGTGGAAATGACGATCGCCTTCTCGCGCGCCATGCCCTGAATCAGGCGACGCACAGCGTGCTTCTGATTCGGGTCGAGCCCGTCCGTGGGTTCGTCCATGATGAGCACCGGCGGATCATGCAGAATGGCCTGCGCCAATCCGACACGCCGCTTGAATCCCTTGGAGAGCGTGTCGATCGGCTGGTCGAGCACGGGGTCGAGTTCGGTTTTCCCCACGGCGTCGCCGATGGCAGATTTGGCGGCCGCTCCGTCAAACCCCCGGACCTGTGCGATGAACTTCAGGAACTGCCGCGGCGTCATGTCCGGGTAGGCCGGCGCGCCCTCCGGCAGGTAGCCGATCCGGCGCTGGGCGGCGAGCGTATCGGTCTCGATGTCATGTCCGCAGATGCGCGCGTATCCCCCGTCCGGAGCAAGAAACCCCGCCACCATTTTCATCGTGGTCGACTTGCCGGCGCCGTTTGGCCCCAAGAATCCAAGCACTTCGCCCTTATCGACGTTCAAGTCGATGCCGGCGACAGCGGTGATGGGGCCGAAGCGCTTTGTCAGTCCTGCGATTTCGATCATGAACGCTGAAAGGGCGGGGTCATTCTGGCGCGAGGTGGATTAGAGAAAATGAACGGCGCTCGCAAGCCCGGAAAAGCATTACCACTTGGGACAAGGACAAGTTCCCTCCAATATCTGCTTCCTGCCGGGACCGCGCCTGCCAAGAAAGGAACAGCCCGTGATCGACCTCCGGATTTTGCTTCGTGCCTTCATTGTCGGCACGGTGATGCAGGTGGTGATGGTGGTGACGGGCCACTTCGTGCCCTGGGTGGTGTTTCACGTCTTCGAGTTCGGCGCCATGATGATCGCCGCCACCTCCGGCTACCTCTATGCGATGGATTCGGGGAAGGGCTATTTTCCCGGCGCCACGGCCGGCGCCATCACCGGCGGCGGCTGCGCGTTGATCGGGATTTCATTGTCCGTCGTGCTGGGGGAAACCGCGCGGCCGGTGATCCCCTTCGGCACGGCGGTGTGCGTGCTGACGGGCGCCGTGGGTGGACTGTTTGGACAAATGGCGCACAATTGGCGGGCCTTCGAGAACCGCCAGCGCTAGACCCGCAGCATCAGGCCGCCGTCGACCACCAGTCCATGGCCGGTGACGAAGCCGGCATCGTCGGAGGCGAGGAACAGGGCGGCGCGCGCGAGATCGACAGGTTCGCCGAGGCGGCGCAACGCCGCCTTCTTGGCCCACACCTCCGCCACCTCCGGCCGCGCGTTCCACAACGGGCTCGTCATGCCGGTGCGGATGGCGCCGGGTTCGAGATAATTTGCCGTGATGCCGAACTTGCCCAGCTCCAGGGCTAGCGTGCGGGTGAGGCCTGCAACCGCGGCCTTGGACGCGCAGTAGGCGGAGAGGCCGTAATCGGTGCCTTCGGCCATGACGGAGGCGACGTTGATGATCCGCCCGGCCGGCGATTGCTTGAGGACCGGCACGGCGTGGCGGCAGAGGTGCATCTGCGCCGTGACGTTCACCTCGAAGGTCCGCTCCCAGGCGTCATCGGTGACATCTTCGATCCGCTGGTTGAACGCGATGCCGGCGTTGTTCACGAGGATGTCGAGCCGGTGGAATTTCGCCGCCGCAGCTTCAAGGATGAGATCGGCGGCGTCGGCATCGGCGACACTTTTCTCGAAGCAGAGAATGGTCTCGTGCTCCGCATGCGCTGCCCTCAGGTTCTTGTGCGGCAGGTCGACGGCAAGCACGTGCGCCCCTTCATCCGCGAACAGCTGCGCCGTGGCGCGGCCGATACCGGATGCGGCACCGGTCACGATGGCAGCTCGGTCCTTCAGGCGCATGGCGAACTCTCCGGCTTCTCAGAGAAGCCTGACGTGTCGGCCGCACCTTCGCAATGTTGGAAGAAAACAAGGCCGGTTGGCGATGGAGCGCCCCGAGGGGCTGGGGGGCAGATCGCATCGGAGCGCATCGACGCCGCCAACCGGCAAGGCGTATTTGGCGATTCAAATGAGCCGTTGCAATGGTTCAATCATGATTTTTTCGTGGCAGGATGTCCTCACAAGCCACAGGGAAATTCCAGATGAGCCGCATGATGCCTGTTACCGAAGAGCTGATCGCCTATGTCGCTAGGGTTGGCGCGCGCGAGCATCCCGCGCTGCGCCGGTGCCGCGAGGAAACCGCGAAGCTGCCGAATTTTCAGATGCAGATCGGGCCGGATCAGGGAGCGGTGATGGCGCTTTTGGCGCAACTGATCAGGGCCGTACGCTATCTCGAAGTCGGCACGTTCACTGGCTACAGCGCGCTCGCGGTGGCGTTGGCGCTGCCGGACGATGGACGCCTCGTCTGTTGCGATATCAGCCGCGAGTATACGGATCGCGCCCGTGAGTACTGGGTCCAGGCGGGCGTCTCGTCCAGGATCGATCTGCGTATCGGCCCGGCGCTCGAAACTCTAGATGAGATGATTGCCGACAACGCGGCGCCGTTCGATTTTGCGTTCATCGATGCCGATAAGGCGAACTACGACGGCTACTATGAGCGCGTGCTGAAACTGCTGCGCCCGGGCGGCCTGGTGGCGCTCGACAACATGCTGTGGAGCGGGCATGTCGCCGATCCCAAATTTACGGACTCCGACACGGCCGTATTGCGGGCGCTGAACGAGAAAATCCACGACGATGCGCGGGTCGACATGGCGCTTGCCACGCTCGGTGACGGCGTGATGCTGGTGCGCAAGCGGTGATCAGCCGCGAGTCGGCCACCAAGCCAGCGCCTCGCGCTCGGCGCGCTTGATCCAGTCGTTCTTGGCGCCGTTGTAAGCGATCACGTCGTCGGGATGCAGCCTCGCGGCGCGAATCTTCTCGGCTTCGTATTCCTTCGCCAGCGCCGGGTGCGCGCACAGGTAGTTCCGGAAGGCGAGGTGGCGCGGAAATTCCGCCGCGTCCGGCCGATAGCAATGCAGCTGGAATGTACGCCGGCCGGTCACCGGGTCAGTCAGCCGGCAGTAGCGCCGGCCGGCAATCCCGAACTCGCCGCAGTATTCATAGCCGAGCGCTTCGAGCTTCGGCGCGGCGGAGTCGAGCGCCTCAATATCCGTGACCACCGGAATGAGATCGATGATCGGCTTCGCCATAATGCCGGGAATGGCGGTCGAGCCGATGTGATGGACCGCGATAAGGAGATCGCCGAGCGCCTCCTTCAGCCGCACCGATTCGCTGCGCGCCATCTCCGCCCATTCAGCGCGATGCGGCACGAGCTCCACGGCAAGCTTGTCGCTGATCACGTGCTGCTCATAAGGAAATGGCCCCGAGTGTTTTCCACCGGGGCCATTTCTGTCACTGCCCGTTAGCGGCGGCTGCCCAGCAGCCGCAGCAGCATCAGGAACAGGTTGATGAAATCTAGATAGAGGCTGAGCGCGCCGAAGATTGCCTTGCGGCCCATCACAGCGCCGTCGTCGCCTGCGACATACATCTCTTTGATCTTTTGCGTGTCGTAGGCAGTCAGGCCGGTGAAAATGATCACGCCCGCCACCGAAATCACCCACTGCAGCACGCTCGAATGGACGAAGAAGCCCACCAGCGATGCAATGATGATGCCGATCAGCCCCATGAACAGGAACGATCCCATTCCGGTGAGATCGCGCTGCGTCGTGTAGCCCCACAGGCTCATGGCGCCGAAGGTCGCGGCGGTGATGAAGAACACCTGCGCGACCGAGGTGCCGGTGTACACCACCAGCAACGGCGCAAAGGTCACGCCCACAAGAGCGGCATATACCAGGAAACTGCTGCGGGCGGCTGTGACGCTCATGTTCTGTATGCGGAAGCTCAGGAACATCACCAGCCCCAGCGAGCCCAGCAACAGCACCCACATCAGCGGACCGAAGAGCAGCGCACCGAAACCGGTCAGCATCAAACCGCCATGGAGGGCAGGGATGCGGCCATCGGAAAGATGCGCGGCACTGGCGGGATCGGTCGTCACCGCGGCGGCGAACGTCACGTAAGCGGCAACGCCGGTGAGCGCGAGCCCCGCCAGCATGTAGTTGTACACGCGCAGCATGTAGGCCCTGAGCCCGGCGTCGAAGACGCCAACGGCCGTGGGGCTCGCAACCGCGCGCGGGTTGTAGTCAGCCATCTGACAGAATCTCCTTTGGCCGGCCTTGCGCCGGATTCGGGTCTAATATCGGGGTTGTCCGTGACAGGATCAAGGCGGTGTTTCGTCCAGGAGGTTCAGGCACTTGGCTGATTTCGTGATCGCGCCGGTTAACGATGCACAGCTTGGATCGACCGATGCGGTCACCGTGGCTGCAGGATTGGTGGACGAGTTCCCGAGTAATTACCTGTTCCGGATCTTGAAGATGGTACCGTAGGCGTACTGACCGCCAACATCAGTGGTGCCGTAAAAATTGCCGGCTGCATCGGGGATCAGTCCGGCAAAGGGGCCATGGCCATCGCTTTGGCTGAAAGTGTGCAGGATCTTTTCTGCCCCGTGCCTGCTCATCTTGAACACGATACCGCAGCCGCATTCGCCCCCGGCTGCGCCGCCTCCCGCTGTCGTGCCGAAGAGATTGCCAGCCGCATCCATCAGAAGCCGGGACTTGGGATAGGCGCCGTCGCTGCCGCCGGTGAAGGTGTGCAGCCCCGTCTCATTGCCGTTTGCATCGAGCTTGTAGACGGTGCCGCATGTCGCGCCACTGTCGTCGCAGACCACGCCGCCGTTGTTGGTGGTGCCATAGAGCGCTCCTGTTTGGTCCATGACGAGTCCGGCCCCGGGATTGGCGCCATGATCTCCGCCTTGGAATCTGTAAAGCACGGTTTCCTGGCCTCCGGGCGTCAGCTTGAACACGATGCCGCAGCCGAAACCGGTACCATCGCAATCGGCCCCGCCAATGGTGGCCGTGCCGTAAAAATTGCCGGCGGAATCGCGCAGCAGCGTTCCGATCGGATAGACGCCATCGGTCCCACCGGCAAAGGAATAGAGCACCCTCTCCTTGCCGCGGGGCGTGATCTTGAACACGGTGCCCTTGCGGTAAGCCCCGCCGCTGGTTGTCGTGCCGTAGAAATTTCCGGCTTCATCGGCAATCAGGCCCGAAAATGGATTGGAACCGTCGCTCTTGCCGGTAAAGCTGTAAATCACTCTCATCCTGCCCGCCGGCGTCACCTTGAAGATCGTGCCGGCGACGTGCGCCCCGCCATTGTAAGTGGTGCCGTAAAGATTGCCCGCAGAATCGGCGATCAGTTCGGCGATGGGAAACGCGCCATCGTCGCCGCTGAAGATGTGGAGAGTCGTTTCCTGTCCGTCCGGCGTGACCTTGAACACCGTGCCGCAGCCGCCTCCGCCGCACCCCGTGCTGCCACCCTCTTCGGCTGTGCCGTAGAGGTTGCCTTGGGCGTCCATGATCAACTCGGCTTCCACAAAGCCGCCATTGCCGGCACCGTTGAAGCTGTAGAGCACGCGCTCCTTGGCGGCATGAGCGGCGACCGGAACGAAAACGGGCAGGGTGAAGAGCAGGGCCAACGGCGCTTTGCTGACTGTGATGATCGATTTCATGTTCCCCCCAACCGCGGAGCTTGTTGCGCTCAAGCTGCCGGGCAGAATGAGGTTCTGCGATTGATTGCGCAATATCCCGGCCAGGCTCGGACTGGACCGATTACGGATTGCGCAGATGATCTGCCGGGCGGGTGGAGAGGGCCGTCCACGCCGCGCCCAGGCCGAACAGAAGGGTGACGGCGCCGCCGCCGAGCACGGTTAGCATTGCAGCACCGAGATCGAAGGCGAACGGCACATGAAACACCTCGCGCGCGACGAGGTAGGCGCCCAATGTTCCGGCTCCCAGCGCCAGCACGCCGGTGAGGATGCCGATCAGTCCATACTCCACGACATAGACGCTCACGATCCGGGCGCGGGTGGCGCCCAGCACCTTGAGCACGGTCGAGTCGTAGATCCGCGCCCGCTGGCCGGCGGCGATGGCGCCCATGAGCACCAGCAAGCCGGCGAGGATGGTGACCAGGCTGGCGCCGCGCACGCCGTCACTCAGTTGCTGCAACAGTCCGTTCACCTGCGCGATGGCTTCCTTCACCCGCACCGTCGAGACATTGGGAAACCGATCGGTGACGGCCCGGTACATCGGCTCCTCATCCTGCGGCGGCACGCGGACGGTGGCGAGAAAGGTGTGCGGCGCCTTGTCGATGAGTCCCGGCGACAAAATCAGAACGAAATTCTGGCGGCCGTTGGAGAAATCCACGTCCCGAAAGTTTGCGATCCTGCCTTCGATATCGCGACCCAGCACGTTCAAGGTCATCCGGTCGCCCAGCTTCAGCTGCATGCCCTGCGCGAGCTCCGCGTCGAACGAGATAAGAGTCGGGCCACGGTAGTTCGCCGCCCACCACTTTCCTTCGGTGATGTCCGTGCCTTTCGGAAGCTCGGCCGCGTAGGTGATTCCGCGGTCGCCGTTCAGCGCCCAGCGGGCGCTTGTTGCGACGTTCGCCCTGGCAGCCGGCACGCCGTTTAGGGCCGTGATCCGTCCACGGATCATCGGGGTCCGCCGGTAGTCCTGCGCTGAATGGAAACGCGCAATCGTTTCGTCGAACGCGGCCGTTTCGCCGGGTTGGATGTCCACGAAATAGAAGGTCGGCGCCGCGGCGGGCAGGCTGTCCTTCACCTGCGCCGCGATGGTGCGATCGAGAAGCGCAACCGCGGCCAGCAGCGTCAGCCCCAATCCCAGGGCGACGATCACCCCGGCGGTGGCCGCGCCGGGCCGGGTCAGATTGGCGAGCGCCAGCCGCAAGATGGGCCGCCGCGGCCGCGGAAGCCGCTGAAGCAGGAGCCGGAAGCCATGCGCCAGCAACCACAGCACCGCCAACCCGCCGGCAATGCTGGCGAGAAACCACCCAGCGAAGATCGGCGAGGGGGAAACCGCCAGCGCCAGGATCATCACGAGCGCCGCTGCCGCAGCCGCCACTGCCAGATAGGGAAGGCGCCCGCGTCGCTTCACAGGTGCAACGATATCGCGAAACAGGCTGGCCGGTGCGATTTCTCGTGCGCGCGCCAGCGGGGGCACGGCAAAGGCAACCGCAGAAAACAGTCCGAATGCGGCGGCAAGCAGCAATGGCCCGGGATAGACGCCGTAGCGCGCGGGCGCGGGGATTTCGGCGCCGTACGCGCCCTGAACCGCGAACGGCAGCGCCGCTCCGAGCGCAAGTCCGGCGAACACTGCGAGCGCGGCAATCGCCATCACCTGAAGAAAGAACGTCAGGAAAATCAAAGTGCCGTCCGCGCCGAGCGATTTGAGCGTGGCAATCTCCGCGCGTTTACGATCGACAAACGCGCTCACCGCCTGACCCGCGCCAACGCCACCCACGGCGAGCGCCGTCAATCCAACCAACGTCAGGAACATGGTGACCTGTTCGACGAAGCGGCGCAGGCCTGGCGCCGCATCGTTGCGGTCGCGAATTTCCCACCCGGCATCCGAAAAGGCCTGCTTTGCCGCGGTTCGGAAATCCGCGAGCGATGGCCCGGCGGGCATCGCAACCCGATAGCGGTATTCGATGAGGCTGCCGAGAACGACGAGGCCGGTCCGCTTCAGCGCGTCGGTGGAAACCAGCACGTGCGGCCCGAGACTGAAGCCGCCGGAGACGCGGTCGGGCTCGCTTTGCAGCACCGCCGCCACGCGGAAATTCTGGCTGCCGATGCGCATTTCTCCGCCCATGGACAAATGCAGCCGGTCGAGCAACGTCTGCTCCGCCACCGCGCCACAAACGCCGCCATGGCAGGCCAGGGCCTCACTGATGGATTTCGCGGGCGCAAGTCCAACACTGCCGTACAATGGATATGCGCTGTCTGCCGCCTTCAGTTCGATCAGTTGGCGTTCGCCTTCGGCGCCGTTCTTCAGGGCGTACGCCATGGCGCGCATGGAAACGGCTTCGGAAACGCGGCCATAATGGGCGAGGAACGTGCGCTCTGCCGATGTCGCGGCGCGATGCACCAAATTGACCGAGACATCGCCGCCGAGCAGCGCGCGGCCCTCAACGGCCAGCCCGGCGAGCAGCGCGTCGGCCAGCGAGCCCACGCCGGCAATTGCGGCGACCCCCAGCACCAGACAGGCGAAGAAGATTCGAAAGCCTGAGAGCCCGCTGCGCAGTTCGCGACGCGCAAGCCTCGCTGCCAGCACAAGGCGGCTCATGCCGTCACGCGCTCGTCCGCCACAATGAGGCCGTCCTTGAGCCTCAGGATGCGGTGGCAGCGCCGCGCCAGCACATCTTCATGAGTGACCAGGAACAGGGTTGTCTGCGTGCGTGCCTGTTGCGCGAACAGGAGTTCGGCCACCTCCGCACCGGTTTGCGTATCGAGGTTGCCGGTCGGCTCGTCGGCGAACAGCACCTTTGGCCTTGTTGCGGTGGCGCGCGCGAGCGCCACCCGCTGCTGCTCGCCGCCGGACAGCTGCCCGGGATAGTGATCGAGTCTCCCGCCGAGCCCCACGGCTTCGAGTTCGGTCCTGGCGCGACGGAACGCGTCGCGCGAGCCCGAAAACTCGAGTGGCACTGCGACATTCTCCAGCGCGGTCATGGTGGGAATGAGGTGGAAGGATTGAAACACGATGCCGATGTTGCTTCGGCGGAAGCGCGCCAGCGCATCCTCGCCGAGCGGCGTAATGTCGGTGCCGGCGATGATGGCGCGTCCGGAGGTCGGCGCCTCGAGTCCTGCGGCCACCATCAGGAGGGACGATTTGCCGGAACCGGAGGGGCCGATCAGCGCCACCGCCTCGCCCGCTTCGACGGTGACAGAAATTCCAGCAAGAATGTTGACCGGGCCGGCGGCGCTGGCGAGCGTGAGCCGCACGTCTTCCAGAACGATGGCAGGCAGCGGGGCGTGCATGAAGCGCTCACGGCGGAAGCTCGCGCAGAAGCGAGCCGCATGTTAGGCGATATGGCATGACGCCGCTCCGATTCAAGCGCCTGGCTCCGGTCGTTCTCATGCTCACAGCCTTCGGGCTCGGCTTCGGCGCCTCAGCGGCCGCGCCGCTCAAGATCCTGATGCTGGGAACCAGTCTCACGCAAGGTTACGGCCTTCCGCCGGGAACGGAGATTCCGGCGGTGCTGCAGGCGAAACTGAAAGCCACCGGTGTGGATGCGCGCGTCATCAACGCCGGAGTGTCGGGCGATACGTCGGCGAGCGGACTTTCGCGGCTCGACTGGTCGCTGGCCGATCGTCCCGATGCCGCAATCGTGGAGCTCGGCTCCAACGATGCGCTGCGCGGCATTCCGCCGGCGCAGACGGAGAAAAATCTTTCGGCCATCCTGGCCAAGCTCAAGGCCCAGCACATCCCGACGCTGCTGCTCGGCATGATGGCGCCGCGCAATCTGGGGCCGGAATACGCGCGCGCATTCGATGCGATGTATCCGATGCTCGCCGCGCAATATGGCGCGCTGCTGTATCCGTTCCTCCTCGACGGCGTTGCACTGAATCCGAAACTCAATCAGCCCGACGGCATGCATCCGAATGCCGCCGGCGCGAAAATCATCGTCGATCGCATCCTGCCCAGCGTGATGAAGCTGGTGGCGCAGATTCAGAAGACGCACACGTGAGCAGCAACCTACGAACGCAGGCTTATCCTCCCCCGCGTGCGGGGGAGGTGGC
>DIZC01000039.1:0-13335 GCA_002429315.1 Alphaproteobacteria bacterium UBA6038 | reverse complement strand
TGGGGGGGGGGAGCGATGCTGGACGTCCCCCCTCCGCCTCGCTTCGCTCGGCACCTCCCCCGTAAACGGGGGAGGATAGGAGGCGCAGCGCATGTTCCAGCGCCTTCTCTCCGTCGGCGGGTTTACGCTGCTGTCGCGCATCACCGGCTTTGCGCGCGATATCGCGATGGCGTGGATCCTCGGGCACGGCATCCTGTCGGACGCGTTCATCGTCGCCTTCCTGTTCCCCAACTACTTCCGCCAGATTTTCGGCGAGGGCACCATCAATCCCGCCTTTCTGCCGCGCTACGCCGCACTGCACGCCCGCGGCGAGACCACCCAAGCGGCGCTGTTCGCCGACCGGGTCTTCTCCTGGCAGATGGCCGCGCAGTTCGTGCTGCTGATGGTCGCTTTCGTTTTCATGTCTCCCATCGTGCATGTGCTGGCGCCGGGTTTTGCCCGCCATCCGGATCAGATGGCGCTCACCGTCAGCCTCGCGCGCATCACCTTTCCGTACCTCATCCTCACGGTGGTCGCGATCCAGCTGTCGGCAATGCTCAACGCGCTCGAGAAATTCTGGGCGGCGGCGGCGTGGTCGAATTTCCAGAACCTCGCGATGATCGCCACGCTCCTCTTGTGGCGCTGGTTTCCCAACGCCGCCTACGCCGCCGCCTGGGGCGTACTCGCCGGCGGCTTTGCGCAGCTGTTTTTCATGCTGTGGGCGGCACGGCGCGACGGGCTCAGCTTGCGCATCGGCTGGCTGCGGTGGACGCCGGAGATCAAGGAGTTCTTCAAAGCGCTCGGTGCCGTCACCATCGGCGCAGCCAGCGTTTTCATTGCGCCGTTCATCGACACCGTGATTGCAAGCCTTCTGCCCACCGGCAGTCGTACCGCGCTCTATTACGCGGACCGCATCAACCAGCTGCCGCTGGGCGTACTCGGCATTGCGCTCGGCACGGTGCTGCTGCCGGAGATGTCGGCCCGGCTGGCGAGGAACGACCGTGCCGGGTCCGATTCCGCGCAGAACCGCGCCGCGGCGCTGTCGCTGCTGCTCATCCTGCCGTTTGCCGCCGTGTTCGTGACGGTCCCCGACATCATCATGCGGGCGATTTTCGCCCACGGCGCGTTCGACAAATCCGCCGCCGCGCTCGCCGCCATTGCGCTGGCGGCCTATGGCGTGGGGCTGCCGGCCTTCGCCCTGGTGCGCATCGTCGCCAGCACCTTCTATGCGCGCCACGACACCGGTACGCCCGCGCGCATCACCGTGTTCGCCATGCTGTGCAACATTGCGCTGAAGGTCGTGCTGGTGTGGGGATTTCACCTCGGTATTGCCGGCGTGGCGCTGGGAACCTCCCTGGGCGCCTGGCTGAACGTGGCGACCCTCACGATCATCGGCCGCAGGCGCGGGCTGCTGGCCATCGACAGCACGTTCATGCGGGCGGTGGTGCCGGTTGTGCTGGCCGCAATCGCCGCGGCGGCCGGCGCCTTCGGCGGAATGACGCTTGCACGCATGTTCACCGCCGGGCGCTTCCACGATGAACTGATGCTGGCCGGTGCGGTTGTGGTTGGCGTGTTCGCTTATGGACTTGTGGTCCTCATATTCCGCCGCGCTCTGCCGCTCGGCCGTCTGGCGGGAGCGCGCGCATGATCCGCCTGTTCGTCGCGCTGCCTCTGCCCGATGCGGTCGCGGAGAGTCTGCTCGCGCTCCAATCGGGCGTTCCCGGCGCACGCTGGAGCAGCCGCGAGCAGCTGCACCTCACATTGCGCTTCATCGGCGAGGTGGACGGGCGCGACGCGAATGCCATCGATGAAACGCTGGCCTCCATCGCCGCGCCGCGCTTCATGCTGGAGCTGAAGGGCGTCGGCGCGTTCGGTGGCAAGAATCCGCGCGCGCTGTGGGCGGGCGTTGCGCCAAGCCAGGCTCTCATTCGCCTGCACCGCAAGGCCGAAAGCGCCATCCAGCGGCTGGGTTTTCCGGCTGAAGAACGCAAATACACCGCGCACGTCACGCTCGCGCGGTTACGTGCAACACCGGCCGGCCGCGTGATGGACTACCTTTCCGAACACGCGCTCTACGCCAGCGGCCCGTTCGACGCGGATCAATTCATCCTGTACTCGAGCCGCATCACGTCAAGCGGCAGCATCTATGTGGCGGAACGGGAATATCCGCTGAGATAAAAGGAGAAGCGAAAATGGGAAAGCTGGATGCAGGTGCCCGCGCGGCGGCGCTGAAAGAACTGCCGGAATGGCGCGAGGTGGACGGCCGCGAGGCCATTGCGCGCAAGTTCCAGTTCAAGGATTTCAATGCCGCCTTCGGGTTCATGACACGCGTTGCGTTGCTGGCGGAGAAGATGGATCACCATCCCGAGTGGTTCAATGTGTACAACAAGCTGGAGGTTACGCTTTCCACCCACGATGCCGGCGGCGTCACCGCAAAGGACATCGCGATGGCGAAGGCGATGGGCTCTTATGCGACCTGAAACCGCCGGCGGCGGACCGGAGCGATGCGACCGCCGAGCAGGCTCAACACCACCAGGGAACTCAGGAACGTCAGGTGGTACCAGATGGGAAACCTGCTCCACAGCGAGTAGTGCACTGGCAAAAAGAGCACCAGAAGGATGATGCCGGTGCCGAGCGCCGGCCGTGTGCGGTCGCGGCCGATCATCGCTGCAACCGCGCCACCCACAATGGAGCTGATGCCGCTCTCCACGAGCCGCGCGATCATCATCGGGACGGTAAAGGTCATTGCCTTTTCGACGCTCGCATAGTCATGCCAGCCGTCGCGCAAGGCAAAGTTCAGTACCGTCGCTGAGACGAGCCACACCACCCCTCCAACCACGGCACCAGCAAGAATTCTCGGCATTGCCCCCTCCCGATCACCGGATCAGAATGGCCCCAAATGATGGATTTGGCGAGAGTGCCGCCGGAACCCGAGCCGCGTGCGGGCCGTTTCTCCTGTGCCAACAAGACAAGGAGCGGATCAATGGCGGACGGAAACGGGGGCGGGGGCAATTCGGCACTGGCGTTGCTAGTCGGAATCCTGCTGGTGATCGTGCTGGTCGGCGGCTTTTTCCTTTATTCCGGCGGCCACTTCTTTGGCGGCGGCGCCACCACCCACACGGTCAATCTGAACGTCAAGACACCTGGGAACGGGGGGTAAGTCGTTGACCCTGACTTATTTGTCACCGCGTCGCTAGCGGCGCGGTGACGACTTTTAAGATAGTATTCTTAAGCTGCTGCAGTATTGCGTGCCTTGAAGTTTAGGGGTAAATTTCATTCTGGTTTTGGGGGTCCCAATCATGACAAACCAGGATAAATGGTGTTTCGCGTGGTTCGAGGCGGAAAAACCGACAACTGGTCAGGCAAGAGCTGCCTTGGTGGATGCGACGAAATGGCAATCTGGCGACGCGATATCGATCTCGTTTCTCGACGGAACTGACGCGCAGAAAGCGTTGGTCAAGAAATTCGCGGTAGAGTGGATTACCAATCTGGCGAATCTGCAGTTCAGTTGGGAACCAGGTCCCGACACCGATATCCGCATCACCTTCCAGTATAGTGGCTCTTGGTCTGTCATTGGCACGACATGCAAGCGTATTCCGAAGGGCCAGCCCACCATGAACTTCGGCTGGCTTACCCCGGGTGTGACTGACGAGGAAGCCCGCCGCGTTATTACGCACGAATTCGGCCATGCGCTTGGCCTTATTCATGAACACCAGAATCCAATTTCTGCGATCAAGTGGAACAAGCCCGCGGTGTACCGCGATCTCTCGGGGCCGCCGAACAATTGGGACCGCGCTACGATCGACCACAATATGTTCGAGAGCTATCCCTCGAACGAGATAGCGGGAACGACGCTCGATTGGCACTCGATCATGATGTATCCTATTCCGGCGAGCTGGACTCTCGATCGCAGTTCGGCGGGATTGAACACGGACCTTTCGCCGATGGATCGTGAATTCATCCGCAAGCAATACCCATAATTCTGCATGCCTCTGGCAGACCGGGCGCTTGTCGTCGGGATCAATCAGTATCCCGGCATCAGCGTGCTTCAGGGAGCGGAGAATGATGCGCAGGATTTCCATGCCTGGGTCACGGATCAAAACGGCGGCGGCGTCGATCCGGCAAATGCGCGTCTGCTCGTGAGCTCGCAATTCGCGGCTTCGGCCGTGACGGACGATGCGCAACCGGCAAAGGAACAGATCGAGAAATTCTTTATCCAGGTCGACAATGCAGCCGTCGCGAACAATAACGACAATCTTGGATCTAAGGCGGGCAAACGTCTTTGGCTGTTTTTCTCCGGCCATGGTTTCGCTCCCTCGCTGGACAAGTCCGCTGTGTTGGCGGCGAACGCGACGCGACGGCTCATCCACAATATCGCCGCTATGATGTGGGCTGATCGCCTTTATGAAGGCGGATGGTTCGACGAAGTCATCCTGTTTCAGGACGCCTGTCGCGCGCCAATCACGTTTGCCGATCTGGCGCCGCCGTTCCTACTCCCCCGCACGGCTCCCAGCGGACAGACGAGGCGCCGCTTCTATGCGTTCTCCGCCAAGAACCGGAAGCTGTCCAAAGAGCTTCCTCTCAATGGAAGCGTGCATGGGGTATTTACGGCCACTCTGATGGAAGGTCTCCGTGGCGCGGCGGCAGACCCAAAGACGGGCGCTGTCACGACCGCGCAACTCAAGGCGTATCTGCAGGACAACATGCAGAAGCTGCTGCCGGCAGCCGACCTGTTGGACGACGACGTCGCCAAGGAACCGGAGGTCTTCGATCCCGATCATTTCGTGGTCGTAGATGCCAAACCCGGACAGGCTGTCGCACAATTTCCGGTATCCATCGCGATTGCAAGTTCCGGCGCTCCGGTGCGCATTGAAGACGGATCGCTTCAGACCGTACAGCAGCAGGCTTCCGCGCCAGCACTCTGGAACCTGAATTTGCCTCGCGGCCTGTACCGGGTCGTGATCACCGATGGCCCCGATGCGACCTTCAAAGTCACTGGCGCCTTGCTGCCCGATGGAACCAAAGCGGTGACCAATGTCAGCCTCTGAACGAACCTTGACGGTTACGGCTGCCGACCCAATGGCGGAGATTTCCGTCGTGAATGCCGACCAGCAACCCGTTGATAAGGCCGTGGGGGAACTGAAGGCTAGTCTGCCTGCCGGAATCTACAAAGTGCGTGTAAGGGTCGGCCCAACCGTCAACGAAAATCTGGTTTCGCTCGATCAGGATCGCGAGTTAACAATCCCCACCCTGCAATTCCCGTCGCCAATCCCGCTCAACGACACATCGCGCAGCCACGAGTACCATCAGGGCGCGGCGCGGCAACTCAGCGCGACACCCTGCGATGTGCTTGGAGCCGGTGCTTCCATTTTCGTTTTTTCGCGACAATGGACCCAAGGCGGCCCCGAAGGAAAACTACACCCAACGTTGCCGAATCCTGCGATCGGCTTGCGACTCTTGGATGATAAGGAAAATCTCCTCGCGAACATTGAGGAACGGGCGGTGGTCAATGCACTTCCCGGCTACGACGCTTCGGCGGGCTGGCGCGCCAACGTTCAGCCGGGTCCCTATCGCCTCCGTCTTGAATTCAGCGACGGAAGCGAAATAGAGCGTGCCTTGTACGTGGCCCCCAGGACGCAGACGCAAATCTTCTTCCTGTTGCACGAGCAGTGTTTGCCCAGTGGACAGAGCGAGGTGCGTGCAGACTTGGCTGGCGGCACGATCTCTATTTCACTTACCCAACAATTCGATCCTGCAGACCAGATCGTCAGGCTCAAGGAGCTGGCGTGCTATGCGCTCACGCAGACGCGGCGGGTGCTTTCCGATTCCGTTCGCGCCGAGATCGTGAACGAGAAGTTCACCGATCCGATGCTCGGCATACTGGGTGCTCACCTGATTCTGCGCGACGAACCAGATAGCGACGCCAAGGCCGAGCGCCTGCGGACTATCGAGCGCAATTTGGAAAACCTGTTGGGACCGGACCATCCGGATGTTCGGGCGCTGCATCTGAAAACCGGAGGCGAGCAACGGCATAACTACAGTCTTCTCTCGCCACCCATGCTGCGGGCGAGCTGGGACCTGGCGGTGGACGCAAGCATCAACAACAGTTCGGCAATTCCGGCCGGCAGCACGAGTGGATCGATTGCGCGCCGAGTGCTGCCGACCGCATTATGGCTGCTCTGGCGCCCGCAGGACCTCGGTGCATGGGACGACAGCACGGATCGCCTGACGAACTCGCTGAAAGATTATCTCAACGCGCGCAGGCGACTGGAGTCGGCCAAGGAGGAAGCCCGGGTCAGGTCGGCCAAGGAAGAAACGCCCGCAGTATCGGCCAAGGCGGAAGCAGCCATCAGCAGCGCGGTTTGGCGCCCCGTGCAAAACATGCTCCGCCGACTAGCTTCCTTGGCAGGAACTGCCACGTCGGCCGAGGAACCGCCAGTGCAGCCAACGTCTCCATCCCCGTTGTCTTTGGGCTCCGACGAGAAAGGTGAGTTGAGTCGCGCGCTCGGCGTGCCGGCACCGTTGCTGGAGGAGACGCTGCAACAGCTCACGGCGGATACTGCCTCCACCCCGCTTTCGGCTGCGCTGCCGCAACCGCTTAATACGTGAATTCAAGTCAGCCTGCTTTCAGCCTTGCCGGAAAGGGCTGGCAATTGTCTTTTCAGCGCCGGGTCGGCGGAGATGTTTCCGCGAACCGCGGCGCCAT
The DNA here is from genome assembly GCA_002429315.1 of Alphaproteobacteria bacterium UBA6038. Classification (GTDB taxonomy): domain Bacteria; phylum Pseudomonadota; class Alphaproteobacteria; order Micropepsales; family Micropepsaceae; genus Rhizomicrobium. Next base: position 6,650 of record DIZC01000039.1, on the reverse strand, counting down.
TCCCTGCCATCTGCTTTCGGATAGCCAACCTTTTCGCGTGCTCGTGCCGCTGCGGGAAGGGGAAGATATCTGGCTTGCGTGGATGCTCGAGAAAGGGATCAAATCCACCGGGGTGACAAGCCATGGAGAACCGGTTCGGCTCACGCGCGTAGTCGAACTCACTGCGGCTAACCTATTCGCGGCTGATGCGTTTGAGCGCGCGGGCCACCATCTTCCGATAAATGGCACGACGGTTTTTCTGGCGGCAACACAGGCCGAGCTGTCAGGCGACAGCCTCGTCTTCCAGGTCGAGGCTGAAGGCGCAGTACACATTCACGACGTTCGCATCTTGCTTGGAACGCCGTCACTCTATGAGAAGGTAACGGGATTGCGCGCGCCCGGAGCCACTACGGCTTCACAGGGATACGGCGGCTGGCGTCTACCTTGACGAGCGGGAGCGCCAGTTGGCAACTCCGGCATTCTTCACCAGGTCGTCCACCACGCTGGGATCCGCCAGCGTGGTGGTGTCGCCCAGATTGCTCACATCGCCTTCGCCGATCTTGCGCAGGATTCGGCGCATGATCTTGCCGGAGCGCGTCTTCGGCAGTCCCGGCGCAAACTGGATGACGTCCGGACGCGCGATCGGCGATATCTCTTTCGCCACCCACTTCTTCAGCTCATCGGCAAGACCAGCGGACGGTTGCTCGCCGGCCTTTAGCGTCACGAAGGCGTAAATGCCCTGGCCCTTGATGTCGTGCGGGAAGCCCACGACCGCCGCTTCAGCGACTTTGTGGTTGGCGACCAGAGCGGATTCCACTTCCGCGGTACCGAGCCGGTGGCCTGAGACATTGATAACATCATCCACGCGGCCGGTGATCCACCAATAACCGTCTTCATCGCGCCGGCATCCGTCGCCGGTAAAATATTTGCCGCGGTAGGTTTTGAAATAGGTGTCCACGAAGCGCTGGTGGTCGCCATACACCGTGCGCATCATGCCGGGCCAGGCTTCGGTGAGGACAAGATTTCCGCTGCCAGGGCCGTCAACCACCTTGCCGTCGGCATCCACCAGTTGCGGCTGAATGCCGAACAACGGTTTCGTGGCCGAACCGGGCTTCAAATCGGTTGCGCCGGGCAGCGGCGAAATGAGGATACCGCCGGTTTCCGTCTGCCACCACGTGTCTACCACCGGGCAGCGGCTGTCCCCCACCGTTCGGTAATACCACAGCCAGGCTTCCGGGTTGATAGGCTCGCCCACGCTGCCCAACAGCCGCAGCGAGGCGCGAGAAGTTTTCTTCACCGGCGCCTCGCCTTCGCGCATCAGGGCGCGGATGGCCGTCGGCGCGGTGTAGAAGGTCTTGACCTTGTGCTTGTCGATCACCTCCCAGAACCGCGAGGTGGTGGGGTAGTTCGGCACGCCCTCGAACATCAGCGTGGTGGCGCCGTTCGCCAACGGGCCATACACGATGTAGCTGTGGCCGGTGACCCAACCGACATCGGCTGTGCACCAGTAGATGTCCCCCTCGTGATAATCGAACACGTACTGATGAGTCATGGCGGCGTACAGCAGATAGCCGCCGCTGGTGTGCAGCACGCCTTTCGGCTTTCCCGTCGAGCCTGAGGTGTAGAGAATGAACAGCGGGTCTTCGGAGCTCATTTCTTCCGGCGGGCAGTCGGCCGAAACCTTCGCCGCTTCCTCGTGATACCAGACATCGCGACCTGGCTTCATCAGCTCATGCTTGCCGGTGCGCCGCACGACGATCACTCTGTCCACGCCCTCGCACTTGGTGAGTGCCAGATCGACATTCGTCTTGAGCGGAATGGGCTTGCCGCCGCGCAACCCTTCGTCCGCCGTGATGACAATGGTGCTCTGACAATCCTGAATGCGGCCGGCGATGGAATCGGGCGAAAACCCGGCGAAGATCACCGAGTGGACGGCGCCGATCCGCGCGCATGCGAGCATCGCATAGGCCGCTTCCGGAATCATGGGCAGGTAAATGGTGACGCGGTCGCCGCGCTTGACGCCGTGCGCCTTCAGCACATTGGCGAATCGGCCGACTTCGCGGTGCAGCTCTTCATAGGTGATGTGCCGGGCCTGTTCGTCGGGGTCGTCCGGTTCCCAGATAATGGCCGTCTGCTCCGCGCGCTTCGGCAAGTGCCGATCGATGCAGTTGGCCGAGACGTTGAGCGTGCCGTCCTCGAACCATTTGATGAAGAGATTGTCCGGATCCCACGAGGCGTTCTTCACCTTCGTGAAGGGCCTGATCCACTCGATGCGCTTCGCTTCCTCCCGCCAGAATCCCTCCGGGTCACGCACCGAGCGCGCATACATCTTTTCATATTTGTCCTTGTCGATGAACGCGCGCGCGCGCCATTCTTTCGAAACCGGAATCAGGGTATCGGACATCGGGTGTTTCCCTGTTGTTATTTGCCTTCCAGCACGTCGGCAGTATCCTGCCCGATGCGCGGCGGATCGCGGCGTATGGAGGTGGGACTCTTCGAAAATTTGATCGGCGGCTTCATGGCGCGCCATTTGCCTTCGCTGGGATGCTCTCGGACATCGAAGAAGCCGACCGCGTTCAGGTGCGGATCGGTCAAGACGTCCTCCAGCGTATTCGCCCGCATGATGGGAATGTGGTGCTGCATGCCGAGCGCCATCCACTCATCCGTGGTGTGCGCCAGCGCGGCGTCCCGCATCATGGCGTAATACGCACCGACTTTGGCGCGGCCGCCCTCCGCCTTGACGAAGCGGTCGCTGTCATAGGCGTCATGAATCCCGCCCAATTCCATGAATTTGGCGGAGGCTGCGCGGCTTGGCGATTGCACCGCGATCCAGCCATCCTTCGTCTGCAGCGGCTTGCGGTCGGCGGTCAGCGCCGGCGTGTAGCCCATGTGCGACACCTGCGGCTCGAAGGTGGCGCCGGCCAGATGCTCCGCCAGCAGGAAACTGGTGAAACTTTCGAACATCGGCACTTCCACGAACTGGCCTTCGCCGGTGCGCTCGCGATGGAACAGCGCCGCCAGCACCGCATAAAGTGCATGAAGGCTGGACACCTTGTCTGCAATGTAGCTGGGCAGCAGGCGCTTTTCCGGATTGCCGTCCACCCGCGGCAACAGGTCGGTCGCACCGGACGCCGCCTGCACCAGATCGTCGAACGCCTGCCGACCGGCATAGGGCCCGTCCGAGCCATAGCCGACGCAGTGCACATACACGATCGAGGGGTTGAGTTTCGCGATGATCTCGTAGCCGAAGCCGAGCCGCTGGGCCGCATCGGCGCGCACGTTGTGGATGAAAACCTGCGCGTTCGGCACTAGCGCGTGCAGCTTCTCGCGATCCGCATCGAGCTTCAGATCGAGCGCCACCGAGCGCTTGTTGCGGTTGAGCGCCATGAAGATGGAGCCCATTTCCGGGTTCTTGGCCGCCTTCGCCACCGGGCGCTGGCGGTCGCCTTCCGGCGCTTCGATCTTGATCACATCGGCGCCGAGATCGCCCAAAATCTGGGTGGCATACGGCCCGAAAATGTAGGAGGTGAGATCGAGGATTCGGATTCCGTCCAGCGGACCTTTCGCCATGGCGTTGTTCCAGTTTCAAAAGCAATAGCGCCTGGTCCGAGACTACGGCATGCCCAGTGCTGTGCAAACCTGCTCGGCTGCGAACATGAACTGGCGGACCGCACGCATCTCGCGTAAACTCACGAAATGAGTGAATCTTCGACCATTGTGGACCTGCCGCCGGCGCCGCCGCACTTGGCGAACGATCCGGTGTTGCGCCGGATCAAGCGGGATCTCGTCGGCATGTATGGCCCGCGGCTCGCGGGCGTGGTGCTGTACGGCTCTCGGGCGCGAGGCGACAGCCGCCCCGATTCCGATGTCGATCTGCTTGTACTTCTGAAGGGCCAGATTGACTGGTCGGAGGAGCGCTGGCGGCTGGCTGAGCTGGCGGCGGACGTTGGGCTGGATACGGATGAAGCGCCGAGTTTTCTTCTCGATACGGAAGATGCACTCGAACGGCGAACGATCTTCATACACAATGTCCGCGAAGATGGTGTGCTTCTGTGAAAGATCACACGGCGAGAGCTTTAGCGCGGTCGAAGCAGGCGCTGGCAAAGGCACGAAAACTCCTCGAACTGGAAATGTTCGATATCGCAGGCCGGCAAGCATACATTGCCAGTCTGACAGCGGCGCGAGCGCTGATTTACGAGCGCACTGGTCGCGCATCGAAAACGCACAAAGGTGTGAAAACCGTCATGCACCAACTGGTGCGAGAAGGCTTGCCCATTAATCGCAGCCTGCTCGTCTCGTTGGAGTACGGGTTTGAGCTGAAGACCACGGCTGATTACGGCGAGTCGGAGCGCATCTCAATTACCGAAGCCGAAAAGGCGCTGGAACTGGCGGCCGACTTCATCGATAGAATCGAGAACCTCATATCAGCAGACGCATAAATCACATGCAACTCCATCTCTCCTCGTGGCCGGAAGTCGAGGAATACCTCGCGAAATCCAAGGCCATTCTCATTCCCATCGGCTCGACCGAGCAGCATGGGCCGAACGGGCTGCTGGGTACCGATTGCATCGCGCCGGAAACCATCGCCAAACGCGCGGGCGAGGAGGCGGGCTTTCTCGTGGGCCCCACCTTCAATGTCGGTCAGGCGCAGCACCACATGGCGTTCACCGGCACGATCACCTTGCGCCCCTCCACCATGATCGCGGCGATGGTCGATTGGGCGCAGAGCCTCGCCCATCACGGGTTCGAGCGGCTCTACTGGTTAAACGGCCACGGCGGCAACATTCACACCATCAATGCCGCATTCTCCGAGATATATCACGCCTCGAGCTTCGACGGCGTGGACTCGAACCGCGCGCCGGTGCGCTGCACCTTACGTAATTGGTGGGAGCTGCCCGGCGTAATGGATATTTGCAAGCAGCTATTCCCTGTCGGCGAGGGGCATCACGCCACGCCGTCGGAAGTCTCCGTCACCTACTTCGCCTATCCCGAAGCGCAGAAGCGCGTGACGATGGAGCCGAAGATCGCGCCGTTCGGCCCCATTCGCGATGCCAAGGATTACCGCCGCCGGTTTCCGGACGGCCGCATCGGCTCCGATCCCTCGCAAGCGAGCCCTGAAGCGGGCGAGAAGATCGTCGCCGCTGCGGTGAAGGCGGTGATCAGCGAATTCAAACAATTCGTTGAAGCGTGAGCTATGCCAAAAATTCCGGCTGTCGCGCGTGAGGAATGGAAACAGAGGTTTCTTGCCCTGAGCACGGCGAACGAAATTCTGCAGCTGCGGGATCAAGTTGTTCAGACATATCCGTATGCATTCGATGACTTCGTGCGTAATGCTTATGTTGCCGGAAAATTTGCGAAGGCGCGCGATCTCGAAAGGGTTACCCTCAGAGATGAGCCACCTGATTTCGTGCTGAAACATGAAAACGGTGTGGATTGCTTTTTCGAAGCGACAGAAGCCCTCGATCCTTACAGACGACGAGACTATGAATACCGCGAGATCATGGCAAAGGAGCGTGCGGGGCTTAGCACCGTACAACATGATCCCGTCGAAAATTGGCTAACTCCGGAGAAAGCCGGTCAGTGGCTGCGCGCGGCAGCGTTCAAAAAGGCAAAGAAGCAGTATCCCTCTGGCACTTCGCTCGTCATTTATCTCAATGGGTCGGAATATGGCACGATGCGGGACGAAATCGTCGCAGCCATTGTGCCCGGCACGGAGCCCGCGAAGGACAACTTCAAAGAGATTTGGGTGTTGTGGGATAGCAGGGCATATCTTGCGTGGCGGAACGGCAAGCCTCTGCCGCACATGCTTCATCCGCCAGTCACCTAAATTGCTCGGGATTAAATGGTGACGGCTAACGAGTAAAATGATATAGCGAAGTCATCCCAGGGGCGCGCGAGAGCGCTGAGATCGGCAATGGTGCCGGGTCCCTTTGAACCTGATCCGGGTCGTGCCGGCGTAGGGAGAGGTCCATGAACAAGCCCATTCTCCATCCGAAATCCATCGAAATCACGCGCGGGCCGCTGCCCGGGTCGCGAAAGATCTACATGGACAGTGTGCCGTTCCGCGAGGTGACGCTCTCCGGCGGCGAGGCGTCCATGCGTCTCTACGATACCTCCGGTCCGTACACGGACGACGGCGCTATTGTAGACATCGAGCGCGGGCTGCTGACGAAGCGGCGCGAATGGATTCACGCGCGCGGTGATGTCGAGGAGTACGAGGGCCGAGCGCGCAAGCCCGAAGACGACGGACTAAAACGTGGCGAGCTGCTGTCGGTGCCGCAGTTCGACCGTGCGAGGCGCAAACCGCTGCGCGCCAAGGCGGGCCGCAACGTCACCCAGCTGCATTATGCGCGCCAAGGAATCATCACGGAAGAAATGAAGTTCATTGCCGCGCGGGAAAACCTCGGGCGCTCCACGCTCCGCGACGGCAAGGCCTTCGGCGCCAGCATCCCCGATGAAATCACGGCCGAATTCGTGCGCTCAGAGGTCGCGCGCGGCCGCGCCATTATCCCCTCGAACATCAACCACCCGGAAACCGAGCCGATGATCATCGGCCGCAACTTCCTCACCAAGGTCAACGCCAATATCGGCAATTCCATCGTCACCTCGGGCGTGGCGGAGGAGGTGGAGAAGCTGGTCTGGGCGATCCGCTGGGGCGCCGACACGGTGAT
>DIZC01000018.1:11283-16087 GCA_002429315.1 Alphaproteobacteria bacterium UBA6038 | reverse complement strand
TGAGGGAGGGTCGAAAAATGCGAGCGCGGATGCGCGAGAATTTTTCGGGGAGGGGTCTTCACATTCTTACCAGGACCCCTCCCCGAAATTTCCTTCTCGCTTATGCTCGAAGTAAATTTCGACCCTCCCTCAAGGGGAGGGTTGATTGAGGCCATGAACGATACCGAATCGAATTTGGGGCTTGGCCTGGACGAGCCGGCGCTGCCTGCGAAGGCCGACGCCTATCGCGTGCTCGCGCGGAAATATCGCCCCTCCGATTTCACCGGACTGATCGGCCAGGACGCGCTGGTCCGCACGCTGTCCAACGCGTTCGCCAGCGGACGCATCGCGCACGCCTTCATGCTGACCGGGGTCCGCGGCGTCGGCAAGACCACCACGGCCCGCATCATCGCCCGCGCGCTCAACTGCATCGGGCCGGACGGCATGCGCAAGGAGCCGACCATCCATCCCTGCGGGGTGTGCGACCCGTGCGTGGCGATCGCCGAATCCCGCCACGTCGACGTGCAGGAGATGGACGCCGCCAGCCGCACCGGCATCGACGATGTGCGCGAGATCATCGAAGGCGTGCGCTATGCGCCGGCCAGCGCGCGCTACAAAGTCTACATCGTTGACGAAGTGCACATGCTGTCGAAGCAGGCGTTCAACGGCCTGCTCAAGACGCTCGAAGAGCCGCCGCCGCATGTGAAGTTCATCTTCGCCACCACGGAAATCCGCAAAGTGCCGGTCACGGTGCTGTCGCGCTGCCAGCGTTTCGATCTGCGCCGCATCGACACGCCGGTGCTGATCGCGCATCTGCGCGCGATCGCCGAAAAGGAAGGCATCGCGATCGAGGACGCGGCGCTGGCGCTGATCGCGCGCGCGGCGGAAGGCAGCGTTCGCGATTCGCTGTCGCTGCTCGACCAGGCCATGGCGCACGAGGAGGGCCACGCCATCGCGGCGGACTCGGTGCGCGGCATGCTGGGCCTGGCCGACCGCGGCCGCATTCTCGATCTTTTCGAGAAGCTGATGGGCGGCAATGTCGGCGGCGCATTGGACGATCTCACGCAGCTTTACGATCGCGGCGCCGATCCGCTCGCGGTGATGCAGGATCTCCTGGAGATCACCCATTTTCTCACCCGCGTGAAGGTGGCGCCCGGCGCGGAAGGTTTCTTCGACGGCAGCAGCGCCGAAGCTGCGCGGGCCGCGGAGATGGCGGGAAAGCTGTCGGTGCCGTCGCTCACCCGCGCCTGGCAGATGCTGCTCAAGGGCCTCCTGGAAGTGCGTGACGCCACGCGGCCCATCCAGGCCGCTGAAATGGCGCTGGTGCGCCTCGCCTACGCCGCCGATCTGCCACCCACCGACAAGCTGGTGCGCGAGCTGCTGGAGGGCAGCGCAACGCAACGTGCGAATACATCCAATCCTCCCCTTGAGGGAGGGTCGAAATTTGGCGCGAGCCAAATTTCGGGGCGGGGTATTGCCTCGCCCGCCAGACATGACCCCTCCCCGAAAAATCCTTCGCTGCGCCCGGATTTTTCGACCCTCCCTCAAGGGGAGGGTATGGCCACTGCAGCGAAGCTGGAGCACCCGCCGGCGGTGTCATTTCGCACCCTCGAAGATCTCGCCGCCTTTGCTTCGCAGAAGGGTGCGCCGGTGCTGAAGGTGCACATCGAAAACGACATGCACCTCGTCCGCCTCGAGCCGGGGCAGATCGAATTCCGTCCGAGCGAAAAGGCGCCGCGCACGCTGGCCGCCGACCTGGCGCAGAAGCTGAAGGACTGGACGGGCGTGCGTTGGGTGGTGAGCGTGTCGCGCGAAGGTGGCGCGCCCACCATCGCGGAGTCGCGCCGCGCCACCGCCCAAGCGAGGCTCGACAGCGTCGCGCAGGAGCCGCTGGTGCGCGCCGTCCTGGATCGTTTTCCCGGCGCTGAAATCGTCGGCGTCTACGACCGGCCATCGGACACAGACCTGACCGTCACCGAAACCGAAACCCCTGAGGAAATCTGATGGACCTCGCCGATCTGTTCAAACAGGCAAAGGACGCGCAGGCGAAAGCCGCTGCCATGCAGGAGCAGCTTGGCCTGATCGAGGCCGAAGGCATGGCGGGCGGCGGTCTCGTTCGTCTGGTGTTGAGCGGCAAGGCGGAACTGAAGACGCTGTCGATCGACGCCTCGCTGCTGCGGCCGGAAGGCCGCGAGATCATCCAGGATCTCGTGCTCGCCGCGCACCGCGACGCCAAGGCAAAGGTCGAGCGGCGCGTCGGCGAAGAAATGCAGAAGCTGGCGCAAGACATGGGCCTGCCGCCGGGATTGGGAATGGGCGGCTGATGGCGTCCTTGCCGGCAGGTGCCGAGATCGAGCGCCTGATTCAGCTTCTCTCCAAACTTCCCGGCCTTGGGCCGCGCTCGGCGCGGCGCGCTGCGCTGGTGCTTCTGAAGAAGCGCGAAACGCTGCTGGAGCCGTTGGGTGCCGCCATGCGCGACGCCGCCGCGGCGATCCGCAATTGCGAAATATGCGGCAATCTCGATACCGCCTCGCCGTGCTCGCTGTGCCGCGATCCGCGCCGCGATCCCACCATATTATGCGTGGTGGAAGACGTGGCGGATTTGTGGGCGCTGGAGCGCGCCGGCGTGTTCAAGGGCAAGTATCATGTGCTGGGTGGCGCGCTGTCGGCGCTCGATGGCGTCACGCCGGAGAAATTGAACGTGGCGCCGCTGTTGACCCGCGTGCGCGATGGTGTGGACGAAGTGATCCTCGCGATGAACGCCACTGTCGAGGGCCAGACCACGGCGCATTACCTGATGGATACGCTCGCCGCTTCGAATGTGAAGGTCACGCGGCTGGCGCATGGCGTGCCGGTCGGCGGCGAACTCGATTATCTCGACGAAGGCACGCTGTCCGCTGCATTCAAGGCGCGGCGGCCGCTCTGAGTAAGCCTTATCCTCCCCCGCGTGCGGGGGGGGTGGATCGCCGCACAGCGGCGAGACGGAGGGGGGAATTGTGCACAGTCCCCCCTCCGCCTCGCTCACTTCGTTCGCTCGGCACCTCCCCCGCAAGCGGGGGAGGATAGCCGGTCGGCGGTTCGGCGCTCGCGCTTTCGTCCGGCAGTGCAAGCTCCACCTGCTCGATGCGCGAAGCCCGGGTCTCGATCCGCTTCATCGAGGTTTCGATTTCGGCGATGTCCTTGTTGGTGCGGTCGAAATGGCTGCGCAAATTGCCGATGCGTTCGCCCAGCCGCTTCACGTCCTGCAGCAGCTCCACGACGGCCGCCTGAATCTTGCCCGCCTGCTCGCGCATCTTGGCGTCGCGCAGCAGCGTCTGGATGGTGTTGATCGCCAGCATGAACACATGCGGCGACACGATCACCACCTGCATGCGCCGCGCCTTCTGCACCACGTCGCTGCACGCGATGTGCAGTTCCGCGTAGATCGATTCGGACGGCACGAACATGATGGCCGGCGTCTGGGTCTCGCCGGGAATGAGGTATTTCTCCGCGATGTCCTTCACGTGCTTCTGCACGTCGGCCTTGAGGCGGGCCAGCGCCGCCTTGCGGTCGCCCTCCGCCGCCTGGCGCAGCGCCTCGTAGGCTTCCAGCGGAAACTTGGAATCGACCACAATGACGCCCTTCACGTTCGGCACGCAGATGGTGCAATCCGGCCGGCTGCCGTTGGAGAGCGTCGGCTGGAATTCATAATGGTCCGGCGCGAGCTGGTCGGCGACAATAGCTTCCATCCGCTCCTGCCCGAAGGCGCCGCGCGTCTGCTTGTCGGACAGGATTTCCTGCAACGACACCACCTGCGTCGACAGGCTGGCGATGTTCTTCTGCGCCTGATCGATGACGTTGAGCCGCTCGCCGATGCTGGAGATGGTCGCGGCCGTCTTGGTGGCGCTGTCGGTGAGCGATTCGCCCATCCGCCGGTTCAGGTCGTCCATGCGCTGCGCCAGCGTGCGCTGGAGTTCGGCCTGCGCCGCCACGGTCTGGCGGAATTGACCGGCGATCTCGCCTTGCGTGGCGATAACGTGGTCCAGCCGCGGATCGGGAGCGAGCATCGGCGCGGGTTTCCGCCCCAGCAGCGCATAGGCAACCAGCGCCGCGGCGATCAGAAGCGAAGCCGCCAAAACGAGGAACGCGACATCCATGACGAGGCCCACGAATCGGATTCTCGCCTCATCCTAGCGTGTTCTCGCCTTGTACACGCTGGGCCTTTCCGGCAAATCCCCCGAATCTTGACCGAAAGCGGCCGAAACCCTATCTCGTGAGCATGTCCATCCGCCCCATCCTGATCGCGCCCGATCCGCGCCTGAAAGCGGTATCCGAGCCGGTTGCCCGCGTCGATGACGAGATCAAGAAGCTCGTGGACGATATGCTGGAGAGCATGTACGCGGCCGAAGGCATCGGGCTGGCCGCCATCCAGGTCGGCGTGCCCAGGCGGGTGTTGGTGATGGACCTCGCCCAGAAGGAGGGCCGGCGCGAGCCGCAGGCCTTCATCAATCCCAGGATCCTGTGGGCGTCGGACGAGACCACGCTGGTCCAGGAAGGCTGCCTCTCGGTGCCGGACATCTGGGAAGACGTCGAACGCCCGTCGCGCATCCGCGCCGAATTCCTCGACCGCGACGGTACGCTGCAAGCGATCGACGCCGAGGAGCTGCTCGCCACCTGCCTGCAGCACGAGATGGATCACCTCAACGGCATCCTGTTCATCGACCACCTGTCGAAGCTCAAGCGCTCCATCGCGCTGCGCAAGGTGCAGAAAGCCAAGCGCCTCGAAAAAGCGAGCTGACAGACTTGTCTGTTTGGCGCTCTTGCCTTTCCTCCCCCGTTTACGGGG
>DIZC01000018.1:8695-11026 GCA_002429315.1 Alphaproteobacteria bacterium UBA6038 | reverse complement strand
CCTCCCCCGCAAGCGGGGGAGGAAAGTAGAGTCGCGATATGCCCCTGCGCCTCGCCTTCATGGGTACGCCCGAGTTCGCCGTGCCTGCGCTCACCGAACTGATCGGGCAAGGCCACGACATCGCGGCGGTGTATACGCAACCGGCCCGGCCGAAGGGACGTGGGCTCACTGCGGAACTATCGCCCGTCGCGAAAATTGCGGCGACGCATGGGCTCAGTGTCCGCACGCCAGAGACTCTGAAAACCGCAGCTGCGCAGGCGGAATTCGCTGATCTTCATCTCGATGCCGCGGTGGTCGTCGCCTACGGATTGCTGCTGCCGAAGCCCATTCTCGCGGCGCCGAAGCTTGGCTGCTTCAATCTGCACGCGTCGCTGCTGCCGCGCTGGCGGGGTGCCGCGCCCATCCAGCGTGCGATTCAGTCCGGCGATGCCGAAACCGGCGCGATGGTGATGCGCATGGAAGAGGGTCTCGACACCGGGCCCGTGCTGATGGCCGAGCGCGTGCCCATCGCGCGCAAAACCCACGGCGAATTGCACGATGAGCTGGCCCGTCTCGGCGCCGATCTGATGGTCCGCGCGCTCGCGGCGCTCGAACGCGGCAGCATCGAAGAGCAACCCCAGCAAGGCGACGATATCACCTATGCGCGGAAAATCTCCAAGGACGAAACGCGCATCGACTGGGCGAAATCCGCGCGCGAGATCGATTGTCTCATCCGCGCGCTGTCGCCGGCGCCGGGCGCGTGGTGTGACGCCAAGGACGAGCGCCTGAAAATCCTCTACGCCGAACCGCTCTCCGGCACGGGCGAGCCCGGCGAAATCCTCGACGACCGTCTCACGGTGGCCTGCGGCGACGGCGCGCTCCGGCTCACCCGCCTGCAGCGCGCCGGCCGCGGCGCCCTGGAGGCGCAGGACCTTCTGCGCGGCTTTCCGCTGGCTCCCGGCGATCGGCTCGCCTGATCTGTCACGGCGATCGCACAACCTGTGCCTTGGACGGGTGGCGGTTTGGCTGGCAACAGAAGCTGTGAAGCACCCTGTAGCGGTATCTCCGCCCATCGAAAGCAAGCTCGAACAATGTGCCCGCGCTATTTGTAGTACAACCCGCAGGAGCAGACCTGTGGGTGCGTCGTGCCGCGCTATCGACTGACGCTGGAATATGACGGAACGCCCTTTGCCGGATGGCAGCGGCAGGCGAATGGGCCGTCGGTGCAGGCTGCGGTGGAAGAGGCGATCTTCAAACTCGCCGCCGAGCGCGCGACGGTCACCGGCGCGGGGCGCACCGACGCCGGCGTGCATGCGTTCGGCCAAGCGGCGCATTTCGATCTGGAAAAAGAGTTCGCGCCGGAGAAGCTGCGCGATGCGCTGAATCATCATCTGCGTCCGGCGCCCATTGCAGTGCTCGAAGCAGCCGCCGCCGCGGCGGATTTCCACGCGCGCTTCTCCGCCATCGCCCGGCACTATCTCTATCGTATCCTCTGCCGCCGCAGTCCGCCGGCGCTGGACCGCGGTCGCGTGTGGCACATCGTGCGCGACCTCGATTCCGCTTCTATGCAGGCGGCAGCGCAGTTTCTCGTCGGCCAGCACGACTTCACCACGTTCCGCTCCAGCGAATGCCAGGCGAAATCGCCGGTTAAGACGCTCGACCGGCTGGAGGTGCGCCGCGCCGGCGAGGAGATTCACATCGAGGCGTCCGCCCGCTCGTTCCTGCACAACCAGGTGCGCTCGATAGTCGGCTCGCTCAAGCTGGTCGGTGAAGGCAAATGGCGCCCGCGCGAGATAAAAGCGGCGCTGGATGCGAAGGACCGCGCGCGTTGCGGCCCCGTCGCCCCGCCGGAAGGCCTGTATCTGACGCGGGTGGATTATTGAGACGCGGCGGCGTGTGAATCGCCGCTAGGACACAAGATTTGGGTGGAGCACGCTTCGCTAATAATCTTGCGTTGTTTGTGCCAAAATAGCAATATATCTCTTGCGTTTCCCGCTTGACAGCGTCACGCTGGTTCTGCATATTCTATCCACTCTCCGGCGGTGCGCCCGGAGGCGGCCCGGCCGGCGGAAATCCCGCAGTCCCGGGCTTTTTTGTTGCCGCGGGCTAGAGCCCGAACCGTCCCGAAAAATAAATCCTGAGGAGGACAGCGATGTCCCGATTGCGTCCCCACGCGGGTTAAGCCGCGCGCGTGAATTCCCCGCGCCTCGAATCTTTCGCTTTCGCCGGAGCTAGAGCCGGCCCCGGCCGACTGGCGAGACCGATTCGAGGAGCCGATCCCCTCCATCGCGGAAAAAGCGTGTGCCCTTGCCTCATGGCAAGGACCCTTACGCATGTGCGATGCCCGTAGGC
>DIZC01000018.1:462-8438 GCA_002429315.1 Alphaproteobacteria bacterium UBA6038 | reverse complement strand
CCCCCATTCGGGAATCGGATTCACGCGGAGGACGCGGAGACGCGGAGCGGGATAATGAACATCGTCTTGGCCGCCCTTGTGGCGGCCATCCATGAACACGATCGGCAACGGTGTGCATGGGTGGCCGGGACAAGCCCGGCCATGACGGCATTTTTGCGCTGACCCGTTGATCGCTCCGCGTCTCCGCGTTAAAAAAATTCGAAAACAACCTATTGCAGGTCGATCGGTTCGACTGCACCGGGATCGACCGGCGCGCCGAGAAAAATCCGGCTCACCCGCGCAAACCGATCCGGCGCATCGGTGACCAGAAACTGGATGGCCGGTGCGCCGCCGTCGCGCAATGCCCCGGACGATTTCAGTTGCCGCTCGACGGCCATTGCGGTGGTCGCAGCACTGTCGACGAGAGCGACGCCCGGGCCCATCGCGCTCGCAATCACCGCCTTCAGGGCCGGAAAATGCGTGCAGCCGAGCACCAGGCATTTCGGCGCCGCCTTCCGCATCTGCTCCAGGTAATGGCGCGCCACCGCCGCGGCGAGGTCGCCATCGGTCAGGCCTTCTTCGGCCAGCGGCACGAATAGCGGACAGGCCTGCTGCAGCACCTCGATGTGGGGCGCGCGCGCATGAATCGCCCGCGCATAAGCCCCGCCGCGCACCGTGCCTTCGGTGGCAATGACGGCGATGGGCCCGTCCGGCGCGGCCTCCACTGCCGCCTGCGCGCCGGGCGCGACGACGCCGATCACGGGAATGTCCGCAAACGCCGCCTGCAACGCCGGCAAGGCGACGGCAGACGCCGTGTTGCAGGCGATCACCAACAGTTTCACGCGCCGCTTCACCAGCGCGGCGGCGGCCTGCACGGCATAACGCGACACGGTCTCCGCGCTCTTCGTCCCATACGGCAGCCGCGCCGTGTCGCCGAGATAGAGGAAGCTTTCGCCCGGCAATCGCTCGGCCAACGCGCGCAGGACGGTCAGGCCGCCCACGCCGGAATCGAAGATTCCGATGGCCGCATCCTTCATGCCGGCGGCGACGCGAAATAGGCCCGCAGGATCGCGGCGTAGATGTCGGTCAGCCGCGCGATCTCCGCCACCGGCACGCACTCGTCCACCTTGTGTATGGTCGCGCCGGCAAGGCCCACTTCCGCGACCGGGCAGTGGTCCTTGATGAAGCGCGCGTCCGACGTGCCGCCGGTGGTGGAAAGCTCCGGCTTAGCGCCGGTCGCCTGTTCGATGGCGCGCGAGAGCAGGCCGGTGAACGGGCCTGGGGGCGTGACGAACGCCATGCCGCCGATGCTGGAAGACATCGAAATCGTGCTGCCGCTCTCCTCGGCGAGCGGCCGCGCCATGGCTTCGATGCGGGCGACGATCGCCTCCGGCGTGTGCGCGTCGTTGAAACGAATGTTGCAGGCGGCGCGCGCCTCCGCCGGCGACACATTGCCGGCCGGGTTGCCAACATCGAAGGTGGTGAAGACCAGAGTGGAAGGCTCGAAGTGCGGCGTCCCAGAATCGAGCGGCTCCGCGGCGAGCCGGTTGACCAATGACGCGAGAATGGGAATCGGGTTGATCGCGCGGTGCGGATAGGCGGTGTGGCCCTGCACGCCCCGCACCGCGAATTCGATCCGCATGCTGCCGCGCCGGCCGATCTTGATGGTGTCGCCGGCGCGAGCCGCCGATGTCGGCTCGCCGACCAGACAGTGGTCGAGGCGCTCGCCTCTTTCGCCGAGCCATTCCAGCACGCGCTTGGTGCCGTTGACGTTCGGGCCTTCTTCGTCGCCGGTGATGAGCAGACTGATGGAACCGCGCGGGCAGCCGCTCTCGAGAACGCGCTGCGCAGCGGCGACGAACGCCGCAATGGCGGATTTCATATCCGCCGCGCCGCGGCCATAGAGCGTCCCATCGCGAATCTCGGCCGCGAATGGATCGCACCGCCACAACCTTGCGTCGCCCGGCGGCACCACGTCGGTGTGACCGGCAAAGCAGAAATTGGGAGGTTCGTTTCCGATGCGCGCATAGAGGTTTTCGATCGGCGCCGTTCCGGGGCTCTCGAAGCGCAGCCGGTGACAGGTGAATCCCAATGGCTCAAGCGCCTGCGCCACTATGCCGATCGCGCCGGCGTCCTCCGGCGTCACCGAAGGACAGCGGATCAGCGCCTGCGCCAACGCAATCGCATCGAGCTTTTCCATGCGGTTGCGGTTTAGGGTGAGCCCTCTCTATGGTCAACAAAGCGGCGAGGGAGCGAAATCATGGGCAGGCTGGAAGGCAAAGTTGCCGTCATCACGGGCGCCGCCAGCGGAATCGGCCGCGGCGCCGTCGACCTGTTCGTCAAGGAAGGCGCGCGCGTCATCGCCGCGGACATCCAGGACGACAAAGGCGCTCACATCGAAGAAGCGCATGCCGGCCGCGCGGCCTATGTGCGCTGCGACGTGATGAACGAAGGCGACATCGAAGCGGCGATTGCTGCGGCGACGCAACGTTTCGGCCGGCTCGATTGCCTGTTCAACAATGCCGGCACCGGCGGCGCCCGGGATCCGGCCGACGGCGTGACCGCGGAGGGCTTCGATTCGGTCATGCATCTGCACGTGCGCGCGGCGTTGTTCGGAATGAAGTATGCCGTCCCCGCAATGCGGGCGAACGGCGGCGGCTCGATCGTCACCACGGCGTCGGTTGCGGGCCTGCAGGCCGGCTATGGGCCGATCCTCTATTCCATCGCCAAGGCCGCCATCATCCACATGACCAAAGTGACCGCGCCGCAGCTCGCCGCCGACGGCATCCGGGTCAACTGCATCTGCCCGGGGCTGATCGCCACCAACATCTTCGCCCAGGGGCTTGGGATTCCGAGCCAGCTTGCCGAGACCCGGATCGATGCCATTGCCGAAGCCGCCCGCCAGTCGCAGCCGATCCAGCGCGGCGGCCGGCCGCGCGACATCGCCGAGGCTGCGCTCTACCTCGCCGGCGACGGCTCCGATTGGGTTACCGGCCAGGCGCTAGTCGTGGACGGCGGGCTGACGCTCGGGCCGCAGGGCATGCAGCAGTTTGCGGCGTTTGCTCCGATCATTCAGGCGCTTGGCGTGGACCCCGACACCCTGGCGCAGATGCTGGCCGGCCGCGCCTGAACGGCTGGCCTTGGCGCAGGCTCCGTGCCAGTATCCCCCTTCGTCACTGTCAAAGGGGGAACAGACGTCATGGGCAAGATCGACACCGGCCGCGTGATTCTTGGCGGCATCGTTGCGGGCATCATCGTCGACATCTTCGAATACGTGCTGAACGGCATCGTCCTCAGCGCACAGTGGGTCGCCGTCAGCAGCGCGCACAGTCTGCCGATGATGGGAACGAGCGAGATCGTCATCTTCAACGTCATCGGACTGGTGACGGGAATCGCGGCGGTCTGGACCTATGCCGCCATTCGTCCGCGCTTCGGCGCCGGCCCGACAACGGCGGTGTACGCTGCGCTGCTGATCTGGGTGGTGGGCTATCTTATTCCGGATGTATTTAACGAAGTGATCGGGCTCGTTCCGATGTCGATGACGGTGACCATGATCGTGGTGGGCGCCATCGAGATCGTGATCGCCACGGTGGCCGGCGCGTACCTCTACAAAGAACCGGTCTCAGTCACGTAGCAGATCGTTGATCGATGTCTTGGCGCGGGTGCGCTCGTCGACGCGCTTGATGATGACGGCGCAATAAAGCGACGGGCGCCCTTCGCCTTGCGGCAGGGCGCCCGAGACGACGACCGAGTAGGGCGGCACCCGGCCGGTGAAAATTTCGCCGCTGTGGCGGTCGACGATTTTCGTCGAGGCGGTGAGATACACGCCCATCGACAGCACACTGCCTTCACCGACGATCACCCCCTCGGCCACTTCGGAGCGCGCACCGATGAAGCAATTGTCTTCGATGATCGTGGGCGCCGCCTGCAGCGGCTCGAGCACGCCGCCGATGCCGGCGCCGCCCGAGATGTGGCAGTTGGCGCCGATCTGGGCACAGCTGCCGACTGTCGCCCAGGTGTCCACCATGGTGTTGTCGCCGACATAGGCGCCGACATTGACGAAACACGGCATCAGCACCGCGCCTTTGCCGACGAAAGCCGAGCGGCGAACGATGGCCCCCGGAACGGCGCGAAACCCGGCGGCGCGAAACCGTGCCGCGTCCCAGCCGGTGAACTTGGAGTCCACCTTGTCCCACCAGACGGCGCCGCCCGGCGCGCCCTCAATGAGTTTCATGTCGTTGAGTCGGAAGGAAAGCAGCACCGCCTTCTTCAGCCATTGATGCACGTGCCATTCGCCACCGACCTTTTCGGCAACCCGCAGGGCGCCGGTATCGAGGCCGTCGAGCGCGCGCTCTACCGCCTGGCGAACGGGTCCAGTGGTCATGCTGCCCAGCGTGTCGCGCGCCTCCCAGGCCTCGTCGATGGTGCGGGCAAGATCGGTCATGTGAGCGAAAATGGGCGAAGCCCTGCGGCTTGGCAAGCAACGCCGCGGCTCCGCTAACCATCAGCGAAGCGCTGGCACCTCGATTATTTCGCCGTTCCGGCCTTGTGAGGCGGCGGCGCGGGCGCCAGCAGCCCGTTATCGCCGATATGCGCGACGTAGCCGGCGCGGCCTTTGGTGGTTGTGACGGCGAATCCCATCGGCGTCCGGCCCTTGCCGGTGCAAGCCGCGCGCGCCGCGATCTCGAACTCGAAATTCGCAACGCACAGCTTGGTCGCGCCGGAGACGACCACGTGCTTCGCCTTGTGCTCGGCCAGCAGATAGACGCTGTCGGTCTTCAGCGCCTCGGTCAGCACCCGCGAGCAGGCGCCGGGCGAGACCTGCCACCAGCCCCGGGTGACGAACCCTTTTGGCGTCTGCAGCGCGATTGCCGCCCATAGCGGCTCGTCGGTGTCGTTGCAGACGGTATACCCCGCAGGCGCCGCCGCTTTCGTTGCCTCGGTTTCCAGCGCGTCAAAGAGATCGGCCTCGCTCGCATCCGCCGGCAATTTCATGCGCTTGTGGAAATCTTCCAATGCCAGATCCCGCGCGCGCTCGCCCGGGACGTTCACGTGGTAGCCGAGATCTTCGAGCAGGCGATTGACACCGGCGCGCCGGGCGTCCTTGAGCGTCTTCAGGGCTGGCGATTCGGTAAACGTAGTAGTCCAGGACGGATTGCCGTGCCGGTCGAGCACGGCGAACGGCATCTTGTAGAAGTCGTTGCCCTGGCAGCCGTGCGCCGGCAGCTTCATGCGCTGCGCGAAGTTCGTGTCGCGGGCGCAGATTTGCACAGCGCCGCCCCAGGCGCGCGACGACCCGGAATGCGCCTGCGAGGTGTGCGCGTAGATGAAATAGGCAGGTGCGCTGAGCGGATCGGGAATCGGCATCTGGCAATCGCCGGGAACGATGCGCGTCCAGCCGCGGGTGTCCAGTTCGGTTTTCGTCGCCGCACCGATCGCGGCGTAGACGATATAGCTTGTCTGGTTGCACAGCTTGAGGGCGGCAGACGCCGGCGCGGGGCGCGCCAAAAGCGCACCAGCGGCCACGCTGACGACAATCAGAACTTTGGCGAATGTCATTCGGCGGTGATCATGGTACCTGCGCCGTGCTCGGTGAACAGTTCGAGCAGGATGACGTGCGGGATTCGCCCGTCGAGGATCACGGCTGCTTTTACGCCGCCTTCGACGGCCTCAATGGCGGTTTCCAGTTTCGGGATCATGCCGCCGGAAATGGTTCCGTCGGCGATCAGCGCGCGCGCCTCGGCCACCGTCAGTTTCGGGATGAGCTTGCCCTCGCGGTCGAGCACGCCTTCGACATCCGTGAGCAGCAGCAGGCGCGCCGCCGCCATCGCGCCGGCAATGGCCCCCGCCACCGTGTCGGCATTGATGTTGTAAGTTTCGCCAGCGCGGCCGACGCCGATCGGCGCCACCACCGGAATCAGAGCCGAATTGATGATGGTGCGCAGCACCTCGGCATTCACCGTTTCCGGCACGCCGACAAAGCCGAGATCGACGCTTTTCGGCTGCAGCGTGGCGGGATCGAGCTTGGTGCGCTCGAGCTTGCGCGCGACGACCAGGTTGCCGTCCTTGCCGGAGATGCCGACGGCGCGCCCCCCCGCGGCATTGATGCCGCTCACGATCTGCTTGTTGATCGAACCTGTCAGCACCATCTCGACCACTTCGATGCTGGCGGCGTCGGTCACGCGCAGGCCATCGACGAAGCTGGAGGGAATCGAAAGGCGCTTCAGCATGGTGCCGATCTGCGGGCCGCCGCCGTGCACCACCACGGGATCGATGCCCGTCTGCTTCATCAGCACGACGTCCTGGGCGAAGTTCTGGGCGACGCCATCCTGCATGGCGTTGCCGCCATATTTCACCACGATAGTCTGCCCGTCGTAGCGCAGGATGTAAGGCAGCGCTTCGACCAGCACGCGCGCGGTGGAGCGCCAGCGCGCAAGCGTGCGCAGGTTGCGGTCAGGCGTGATGTCGTCCTGCAGCGCCATGGCTGTCCTTCGAGGCTCCCGGGCTTATAGCCCACAGGCCACCGCCCCGCCATTGCCGGATCGTCACCCCACGGACAATTGCGCCAGCATTTGCCGCAGGATCGGGATGCCGGCGCCCGTCTCAGCCGAGGTGGCAAGCACATCGGGCAGCGCGGCGGGATGCGCCCCTAAGGTTTCCGCCACGGCGGCGCGCAGGTGTTCGCCGGCGGGGGGCTTGAGCGCATCGGATTTGGTGAGCACGGCCTGATAGGCCATCGCAGCCTCATCGAGCAGCGCCATGACCTGTTCGTCGGATTCCATCACACCCCGCCGGGCATCGATCAGCAGCATCACACGGCGGAGATTCCTTCGCGTCCGCAAATAGCCGGTGATGAGCTCGTTCCAGCGTGCCGCTTCCGCCTTGGAGACACGTGCGAAACCGTACCCGGGCAGGTCCGCCAACATCAGCGCATCCCGCAGGCGGAACAGGTTGATCTGCCGCGTGCGCCCCGGCGTGCGCGAGACGCGCGCCAGAGTCTTCCGGTTCAGCAGCGCATTGATGAGGCTGGATTTGCCCACATTTGAGCGTCCGACGAACGCGATTTCCGGCAATGGCGAGTCCGGCAGCGCCTCGAGGCTGGCCGCGCCGGCTATGAATTCGCAATCGCCGCTGAACAGCCGCCGCGCCTGTTCCTCGCCGTTCATCGAAGCGCCCGGCCTATTCGCCGGGTTCGGGCTTGGGCGGCGCGAGTCTCTTTGTGAACGCGGCAAGCTTCAGATTGTTGAACAGATGAATCTCCGCGCCTTCGCGCCGCATGATCACGTATTGCTGGATCATCGAAAGCAGATTGCTCCACGTCCAGTAGATCACCAGGCCGGCCGGGAAGCTTGCCAGCATGAACATGAAGATGAGCGGCATCAGCGAAAACATCCGCGCCTGCACCGGATCGGCCGGGGCCGGATTCATCTTGGTCTGCAGCCATTGGGTGGCGCCCATCACAATCGGCCAGATGCCGATCACCAGGAACGCGGGAATAAACGCCGGCGTGTGCCAGGGCAGAAGCCCGAACAGATTCCAGATCGAAGTGGGATCAGGCGCGGACAGATCGCGGATCCAGCCGAAGAACGGCGCCTGACGCATCTCGATGGTGACGAGCAGCACCTTGTACAACGAAAAGAATACCGGGATCTGGATGAAGATCGGCAGGCAGCCGGACAGCGGGTTCACCTTCTCCCGCTTGTAGAGCTCCATCATCTCTTGCTGCTGGCGCATCTTGTCTTCGGCGAAGCGCTCGCGGATGCGCTCCACGTGCGGCTGCAGCTTCTTCATCCGGCTCATGCTCTTGAACTGCGTGTTGGCGAGCGGAAAGAACACGAGCCGCACCACGATGGTCAGCAGAATGATGGCGATACCGAAATTTCCGGTGGTTCGGCCGAAGAAATCGAGCAGCCAGAACATCGGCCGGGTGAAGAACCAGAACCATCCCCAGTCGATAGCGTAGTCGAAGCGGATGATGTGAAGCCGGTTCTCGTAAT
>DIZC01000018.1:0-188 GCA_002429315.1 Alphaproteobacteria bacterium UBA6038 | reverse complement strand
GATGTGAAGCCGGTTCTCGTAATCGCGCAGCGCGTCGATTTCCTTGGCGCCGGCGAACAGGCGGTGCGTCACCTGCGTGGTCGCGCCCGGCGCGATGACATGGCCGCCGAGGCGGTAATCGGCCTGGTAGTCCTGCCTGGCGCCGGGATGGATCGCACGATAGACGCCGTCGAACGGTGCGTTCTGCG
>DIZC01000034.1:5124-13030 GCA_002429315.1 Alphaproteobacteria bacterium UBA6038 | reverse complement strand
TTGCGGTATTCGCCCTTGCGGCCCCGCACGATGGGCGCCAGCAGATAAAGCCGGGTGCCTTCCGGCAGCGCGAGGACCCGGTCGGCCATCTGGCTGACCGTCTGGCTTTCGATCGGCAGCCCGGTGGCGGGCGAATAGGGCACGCCCACCCGCGCGAACAGCAGGCGCAGGTAATCGTAGATTTCGGTGACGGTCCCCACGGTGGAGCGCGGATTCCGCGAGGTGGTCTTCTGCTCGATGGAGATGGCCGGCGAAAGGCCTTCGATATGATCCACATCGGGCTTCTGCATCAGCTCCAGAAACTGGCGCGCGTAGGCCGACAGCGACTCCACATACCGTCGCTGCCCCTCGGCATAGATGGTGTCGAAGGCAAGTGACGATTTGCCGGAGCCGGAAAGCCCGGTCATGACCGTCAGCGTGTCGCGCGGGATCTCCACGTCGACATTCTTGAGGTTGTGCTCGCGGGCGCCGCGGATGGAGATGTTCTTCAGCATCGTCTTCGGTCAGTCTTCCTGTGGCCGGGGCAAACGCGCATTTTGGAGCGGCCGTCCCCTTACAGCAACGGCCCAAACCTCATAGCCCAGTGGGTAATCCGGTCCTTGACGCGCCCAAAGTGCCGCCGCCTGGCCGGACCTTCACATGTGGTGCCCCAGACCGAAAAAAACAACCTCCACGAGCCGATTCGCAGCGAGAACATAGAGCGAACCTAATTGCGCGTCCACTCGGGTGCGGCGCTGGCGCGCGACGCTGGTATCTGGTTATGCAAGCCGCTCCCGGTTCTCGCCAGCGAGCCCGCCGAATGCTCTTCTGACCCTCATGCTGAATCAGAATCGCGCCGAAGCCGCAGGCGGCCACTATCGCGCCGACATCGACGGTCTCCGCACCGTCGCCGTGCTGCCAGTCGTGTTCTACCATTTCAACGTGTGGCCGTTCCGCGGCGGCTTTGTCGGCGTCGACGTTTTCTTCGTCATCTCGGGATACCTGATCACCAGCCTGATCTGGAGCGAGATGCAGGCCGGCACCTTTTCGGTTCTCAGTTTTTACGAGCGGCGCATCCGCCGTATTTTCCCGGCGCTGTTTGCGATGATGGCGGGCGTGTCGATCGCATCCGCCGTCATCCTGTTTCCGCACGAGCTGGAGCGGTTTGCGATCAGCCTGCTGGCGACAGCCGGATTCGTGTCGAACTTTCATTTCTGGGGCGAGTCCGGTTATTGGGCCGTCGACGCCGCGGAGAAGCCGCTGCTGCACACCTGGTCGCTCGCCGTCGAAGAGCAGTTCTATCTGTTCTTCCCGGGGTTTCTCTACCTGCTCCGCAGACAATCGGTACGGCGCGTCCTCTGGGTGCTCGGGGGAACGCTCGTCATCTCGCTGGCGCTCAGTATTGTCGGCGTCTATTGCGCGCCGATCTCGACATTTTACCTGTTGCCGACGCGGTTCTGGGAATTGCTGATCGGCGGCGTGCTGGCCGTGGGCCGCTTTCAGACGCCCAAAAGTGCCGCCTTGCGCAACGCGCTGGCGGCACTTGGGCTCGCACTGATCGCCTGGAGCGTCTTCACGCTGACCAGCGGATCGCCATTCCCGGGCGCGAATGCCATTCCGCCTTGTCTCGGGACGGCATTGATTATTTTTGCCGGCAGCGGCCGGACAACGGCCGTCAACAGCGCGCTTGCACTGCGTGCGCTGGTGTTCATCGGGCTCGTTTCGTATTCGCTTTATTTGTGGCACTGGCCAATTTACGTGCTGCTCAATCAGGTGAGGCCGGATGGTCTCACGGCTCTTGAGACGGCGCTGGGGATTGCCGCATCGGTCGGCTTGGCGGTGCTGTCGTGGCGCTATGTCGAGCAGCCATTCCGGGGCCGCAGATCGGCGATCGGGCGCAAGCCGCTGTTCGTGCTAAGCGGCGGCGCAGTCGCGGCTGCCGCGCTCATCGCAGTTGCATTGACGGCTGCCAAAGGGCTGCCGCAACGCTACGACTCCGTCACGCGCAAAATTCTTGCCGAGGTGGACGATCAAGAGCCGCTGCGCGCGCATTGCTTCGATCGCTCGGCGGCAAAAATCGCAAAGGTGGGGCTCTGCAAATTTGGCGCTACGAATGCGAGACCGACGTTCCTGTTGTGGGGCGATTCCCATGCGGATGCGATGGCGCCGGCTCTCTGGAAACTTGCCGCCAGTCACGGTAATGCGGGGCTGCTCGGGGCACACGGTCATTGTGCTCCGCTCCTGGATGTCCCTTTGTCGGATCCGACATGTCAGCCGTTCAATCGGGCCGTCGCCAGGATCGCGCTCGCCAAGAACATCCGGACGGTGTTCCTGGATGCGCTGTGGACGGCAGCGGCCGGCGAACCGGCTGTCGACGCGAGACCCAGCGATCAGTCCGCAGCGTCGGCAGATCCGGAGAAACAGGATCAATTCGCACGCGGGCTCATGCGCACCGTCGCGGTGCTCAAGGCGGCCGGAAAGACGGTGGTCATCATCGGTCCGGTTACCGTCTTCAAGAGATCGGTGCCGGAGGACCTCGCCAGAATCCGGGTCTGGCACAGCAATCCGAACATCGCGCCGACCCGCGCCGCCTTCCTGACCCGCGAGGCGTTTGTCTACGCGGTATTGCATCGGGCGGCCGCACGTTATGCCGTGACGGTGGTGTGGCTGGACAAGACGCTTTGTCCCGGCGCGCGCTGTCTTACCATCGTGAACGGCCGGCCGATTTATCAGGACAAGAGCCATTTGAGCGTGTTTGGCGCCGAACGGCTCGCGCCGCTCTTTCGCGGATTGATATGATCGCGGCGGAAGCCGGTTGCCGGTACCGCAGCAGGATGGAATGGCCGTTTGCGCGTTGGAGCACAGGCTGCGGTCGCGTGTGACGTTGCCATGATCCCCCGTCCTGCCTACATGTCCGCGGCATGTGTGGAATTGCAGGACTACAGTCGACCACCGGAGACGGAATCGATGTTTCGCGGCTCGATGCTCTTCAGGAGGCTCTTCACCACCGCGGACCGGACTCGAACGGCCGCTTTGTTGCCGGAGAAACGGCGGTGGTATCGACGCGACTCGCGATCATTGATCTCGTTCATGGCGACCAGCCGCTTCGGTCGCCGAACGGGCTGGTTCTGGTCGCAAACGGGGAGATCTACAACGCTCCGGAATTGCGCGCTCAGTTTCCGGAGTTCAAGTATCAAACCACGTCGGATTGCGAGGTCATCTTCCCGCTGTTCGAGGCATACGGCCTCGATTTCGCCCGCCATCTCCGCGGCATGTACGCCATTGCGCTCTTCGATCCGCAGAGCAAGCGGCTCGTTCTGTCGCGAGATCCCTTCGGGATAAAGCCGCTCTATTTCATGCAACGTGACGGCCTGTTCGGTTTCGCCTCGGAGATCGGCGCGATGCTCACGGCAGGACTTGCCGAGCGGCGGGAGGACGAAGCCGCCAAGGCGGAGCTTCTGCAGCTCAAATACGTGATCGGGTCGAAGACCATTATTCCGGACATTCACCGGGTGGACCCGGGTGAAACGGTGGTGATCGAAAATGGCGCGATTCAGCAGCGGCGCGACGGCGATGGTTTCCCGGCGTCGCGCCAGACGCTGCGCTCCCGTGCCCGCGGGCTTTTCGGGTCTCCAAGGAAATTGCTCAAGGCTTTCGATGAGGTGATGAGCGAGTCGGTTTGTGTGCATCTACGATCGGACGTCCCCTGTTGCCTGTTCTATTCCGGCGGAATCGATTCGACGATTCTCATGCTCCTGTCGCGCGACGTGGCGCACAGCCCGCCGCATGCGCTGACCATCGGCTATCCTGGAAAAGAGCGCGTCGATGAGAGCTGGCAGGCTTTGCGCCTTGCCGATGCAGCCGGGGTGAATTGCGACCGCATCGAGCTGACTTCGGATCAGTTTTGGGAGTTTGCGCCGCGGATCGTCGCGGCCATCGACGATCCCATGGCGGACCCTGCGGTGTTGCCGCTGTATTTCCTGGGACAAGAAGCGAAGCGCCGCCAGTTCAAGGTGGCGATCTGCGGCGAAGGCGCCGACGAGCTGTTTGGCGGATACAGCCGCTATCGGCGCGCGACGCTGCCGCGGATTTCACTGTCCGCGCGCCGCCGCCGCCGCGGCGTGTTCACCGGGGCGGAGACGGGAATGCATCTTCCCGGCTGGAGCGCCGCGATGGATGCGGTGGAGCGAAGGCAGGAAAGCATCCGCGATACCCGATTGCAGGTCTTGCAGGCGGTGGATGTGCTTGAGCGACTCCCCAATTGCCTCCTGATCAAGCTGGATCGGGCGCTGATGGCGCACGGGGTGGAAGGCCGCACGCCATTTCTCGATCCGAAGGTCGCGCAGTTCGCCATGCGGCTTCCGGACGGACTGAAATCGAATCCGTTCTACACCAAACGGTTTTTGCGCGACTGGCTCGCCGACAGATTTCCGCTCGCCGAGCCGTATGCGAAGAAGCGGGGGTTCGATTTGCCGCTGGGCGCGTGGATGGCGGCCCGCAGTTCCGAACTCGCGGCACTTGTCGGTGCCCATCCGGCCATCCGGGAATCGTTCCGTGCGGAGGCTGTAGGCGAGATCTTTTCCCGCTGCCGCCGAAGCATGCAGCCGGCCTGGAGCTTGCTTTGCTATGCGCTCTGGCATTCCCACTACATTCAGGGCGTGGACCCGCGCGGCGATATCGCGAGCACCCTGACGGCAGCCGCTCGGGACGCGGGAACGGCTTGATCTCGCAGGCCGAATATGACCCTCATCGCCGACTTCGCGTACGCCACCCAAATCGAACTGCATGCGCTCTGCCGGAGATATTCTATACAACTTCCATTGGGTGTTGCCGGGTGAAGTCGCCCGTTCGTCTCAGGCCTATGCGGGGTTCCTCGGCACATTTCTCAAGCGGCATGCGATCCGCTCCGTCATCAATCTTCGCGGTACGAACCCGCGCCACTGGTGGTGGCGGTATGAAACGAACGTCTGTTCGCGGCTGGATGTCACGCATTTCGACGTGCGGCTCAATTCGCGCAGTCTTCCACCCCAACGAATTCTGCTGGATCTGCTGGACGCTTTCGACGGGGCCGAAGCGCCCATTCTGATCAAGTGTTCCGGAGGACAGGATCGTTCCAGCTTCGCGAGCGCGCTGTACCTCGTCCACCGCCATGGATGGCAGATGGCGCACATTGCGCAGGAGCAGTTCGCCGGCTGGCCTTACCTGCATTGGCCAAAACGGCAGCAACGCTGGATGAAGGTGTTCCTCGCCTATTTGGCCGATCGGGCGCCAGGAAGACCCGTCTCGGAGTGGGTTCGCGGTGGGTACACGCCGGAAGACTTTGCGCGCTGGCTCGGCGAACGGGGAATGCAGGACTGCTTCAGACCGTTGGTTGGCGGCCATGCCGCCCGCAGCTCGGTCGAGGCGAATCCGCCCTTTCCGCGTTAGAGCAAAGGGCCTATTCCAACAGGATCATGCGACAGAATTGCCCAGGGGGCGCTGGCTATCGGCCCGACATCGACGGGCTGCGCGCGCTCGCGGTGCTGGCGGTGGTGCTGTTTCATTACCGGGTGCCTGGATTTGGTGGGGGCTTTGTCGGCGTCGACGTGTTTTTCGTCATCTCTGGCTTCCTCATCACGGGGCTGATCCACGCGGAGATGCAGCAGAACCGGTTTTCGCTGCGGCGTTTTTACGAGCGCCGCATCCGGCGCATTTTCCCGGCGTTGTTTGCGATGCTGATCGCCGCCACGCTCGCCGCCGGCATCATTTTCTTCCCGAACTCGCTCGTCCGCTTCGGACAGTCGCTGTTGGCGACGGGGTTCTTTGCCGCGAATTTCGAGTTCTGGCGAGAAGCGGGCTACTTCGACGTGGCCGCCGACCAGAAGCCGCTGCTGCATCTGTGGTCGATTGCGGTAGAAGAACAGTTCTACCTCGTTTTTCCCGCGCTGCTGCTCCTCATCGGCGCGCGATCGAAGCCGCGGCTGTTGCTCGGCGTCGGCACCATCTTCGCCGCTTCGTTGGCTTTCAGTATTTGGAGCGCGCGGCACGCGCCGGCCGCCGGTTATTACCTGCTGCCGTCGCGCATGTGGGAACTGATGCTTGGCGCGCTGCTCGCAATCGGGATTGTGAGCGCACCAAAATCGCCGATCGCTCGCGACGCCATTGCGGCCTCTGGTCTGGCGCTGATCGCCTTTGGCATCTTCCGCTATTCGCCGCATACCCCGTTTCCCGGGATTGCAGCGCTTGTTCCCTGCCTCGGAACGGCGATGGTCGTTCTCGCGGGCGAGGGCGCCGCGCTTAATCGGATGTTGAGCCTCAAACCCGTCGTCTTCGTCGGGTTGATCTCCTACTCGCTCTATTTGTGGCATTGGCCGCTCTACGTGTTCGCGCATGCGGCGCTGTTTCGTGCGCCCACGCCGCTCGAGAGCGCCGCTCTTGTGGCCGCGTCCTTTGCGTTGGCGTGGCTCTCCTGGCGCTACATCGAGACTCCGTTCCGCAACCGGAATTGGCGCTGGCCGCAACCGTCCCTGTTCCGCCGCGCGGCGCTGGCGATGGCAGCGTCGGCGGCTTGCGCGCTTGTCATCGTGCGCAGCGAGGGGCTGCCGCAGCGCTTCCCGGCCGGCATTCGGGCCATCTTGGCCGAAGCGGACGATCACGAGCCGCGGATGAGCGAATGTTTCGGCCTGACCGCCCGCGACGTTCGCGACGGCCGGCTGTGCAGGATCGGGGGCAAGGTGCAGGCGGCGAGCTTCCTGTTGTGGGGCGATTCGCACGCCGACGCGCTCATTCCCGCGGTGCAAAGCGTGGCGAAGCGCGAAGGCCGCAGCGGATTGTTCGCCGGCACCGACAGCTGTCCGCCGCTGCTCGGCGTCAAACGCGCCGACACCGCCAAATGCGAAGCCTTCAACAACGCCGTCGCCGACATCGCCACCAGCAAGGCCATCCGCGAAGTCATCCTGGAGGCGCGTTGGGCGAAGAACGCCGAAGGCAGCTCGTTCGGCGAGGAGCCCGACGGGCGGGTGCGGATATTCGACGACATCTCCCAAGGCAGGACCGAGGCCGAAACCCGGAAGGTGTTCCTCCGCGGACTTGAGCGAACCGTTCGCGCGCTGGTGGGAGCCGGCAAGAAAGTGGTCCTGATCGCGTCGGTTCCGGAAGTCGGCTATCCGGTGCCACCGGTGCTGGCGCGCGCGATCATGGCAGACCCAAAGGCCACACTCACGACGAGTGCGGCGCTCTACCGGGAGCGCCAGAAGTTCGTGCTGGCCGCTTTCGCGCAGATGCAGCGCCGGTACGGGGCGCAGATCGTTTATCCCGACCGTGTGTTCTGCGACAGCGCCGCGTGCAACGTCGCTCTCAACGGGAGGCCGCTCTATCGCGATGCCCACCATTTGAGCGTCTTCGGCGCCAAGCAACTCACGCCCTTGCTGGCTGCGGCGTTCTAGGCTGTTGACGCGGGCTTTGGAACATAATAAGAACACTGTGGAGCGATTGGCCGGGCCGTGGCGAGGGCGCAGGGCGGCGGCTAGGGTGCCCACGGGCTCCCGGGAAGGACGACATGGCTGGAAGCGTGAACAAGGTGATATTGGTGGGAAATCTGGGCCGCGACCCCGAAACGCGACGGATGACGAGCGGCGATCCGGTGGTGAACCTCTCCGTCGCGACATCGGAAAGCTGGCGCGACAAGGCCAGCGGCGAGCGGAAGGAGCGCACCGAGTGGCACCGGGTGGTGATCTTCAATCCCAATCTCGCCGATGTGGCCGAGAAATACCTGCGCAAAGGCTCCAAGGTTTACCTCGAAGGCCAGCTTAGTACCCGAAAATGGACCGATAAGGACGGGCAGGAAAAGTACTCGACGGAGGTGGTGCTCAACCGTTTCCGCGGCGAACTCGTGCTGCTCGATGCGCGCGGCGAAGGCGGCGGCACGGGCGCTCGGATAAGCGGTAGC
>DIZC01000034.1:0-4875 GCA_002429315.1 Alphaproteobacteria bacterium UBA6038 | reverse complement strand
TCTAGTCGCGCTGGATGATCTTGCCGGCGCCGGTGCGCCAGGTATCGCGCATCCGCGTGACAATCCGGGCGAAGAGTTTCGGCGGAAGGTGACCGTAGGCCAACGCTTCAGATCCTCTACGGACGGGACGGAGGTGAAAGCCGGGCCATGCGAACTCGTTGATCTCGTTGAGGACGATCCAGGACTGCCCGGCATCCAGGCCCAAATGCCGTTTGACCCCAGGCGGGATTTCCAATGCGGGCGTGCGCGCATCGGGTGGCGAATGCGGGATGGGAGAAACCGCTACTTTCAGGCGCTCACCCGCGCGCTCGATCCTCACGATAACGACACAGGGGCGCGTCTTTCGGGCTCCCGCCGTCCCGCGGTCGTGTTCCGCCGACCAAACGTAATCGTAGGAGATCACCAGACCCGGAACCGGATCGGGAAGGGGCATTATTCTTCGTCGAGCAGGGCGTTCAGATAATCGAATTTCGGATCCATGCGCGTGGTGGCGATTGCATCGATATAGTCCTTCGGCAGATCGGCGACGCGATAAATGCGACGCGACATGGCCTTGAGCTCCTGATATTCGTCGAATGCTTGGGCCGAAACGAAATAGCCGGTGGTGCGGCCGTGGCTCGTGACTGCGACGGGCTCGCGCTGGACGGCCTCGCGGTATCGTCCGAAATTGCGGGCGAACTCGCTGGATGGAATATGCTTCATGACGAGCCTCAAATTTCGCGCAATTTACGGAATTTCCGTCAATTTTACAAGGGACCATCGTTGCCGGACAGATTGATTTTGTGGCCGAATCGAACCTCCGGTGCTAGGAACCGGCGTAGTTTCGGCATCAGTTTTTAAGGTCAGGTTTTGAGCGAAGAAGGACAGCACCCGGCGCCGCCTGCTGCGCCCGGCACGAGCCCCATCGCTATCGAGGAGGAGCTGCGCCGCTCCTATCTCGATTACGCGATGAGCGTGATCGTGGCGCGCGCGCTTCCCGATGCGCGCGACGGGCTCAAGCCGGTGCATCGCCGGATTCTTTATTCGATGCACGAGAACGGCAACGATTGGAACAAGCCGTACCGCAAGTCCGCCCGCATCGTGGGCGACGTGATCGGCAAGTATCATCCGCACGGCGATCAGGCGGTGTACGATGCGCTCGTGCGCATGGCGCAGGACTTCTCCATGCGCGCGCCGCTCATCGACGGGCAGGGCAATTTCGGCTCGGTGGATGGCGATAGCCCTGCGCAGATGCGCTACACCGAAGTCCGCCGCACCAAGATCGCGCACGCGCTCAGCGAAGACCTCGACAAGGACACGGTCGAATTTCGCGACAATTACGATGCCAGCGAACGCGAGCCGGTAGTCTTTCCGGCGCGGTTTCCCAATCTCCTGGTCAATGGCGCCAGCGGCATTGCGGTCGGCATGGCGACCAACGTGCCGCCGCACAATTTGGGCGAAGTGATCGACGCCTGTCTCGCGTATATCGAGGATCCGTCCATCAATATGGAGGCGCTGACCGAGATCGTGCCGGGGCCCGATTTCCCCACCGGCGCGCTGCTCATAGGCAAGCAGGCGGCGCGCGCCGCGCTCGCTCGCGGCCGCGGCTCCATTCTCATGCGCGCCCGCTGCCACATCGAAGAAATCCGCAAGGATCGCGAAGCCATCATCGCCACCGAACTGCCGTATCAGGTGAACAAGGCGAAGCTGCAGGAGCGCATTGCCGAACTCGTGCGCGACAAGCGGGTGGAAGGCATCAGCGAAATCCGCGACGAAAGCGACCGCCACGGCATGCGGCTGGTGATCGAACTGCGCCGCGACGCGTCCGGCGAGGTCGTGCTGAACCAGCTCTATCGCTATTCCGAGCTGCAGACGACGTTCGGCGTCAACATGCTGGCACTGAACGGCGGCCGCCCGGTGCTGATGAACCTGAAGGATCTTATCGGCGCCTTCGTCACGTTCCGCGAGGAAGTGGTGACCCGCCGCACGCGCTTCGAGCTCAACAAGGCGCGCGACCGGGCGCACATTCTGGTGGGTCTTGGCATTGCGGTGGCCAATATCGACGCGGTTATCGGGCTGATTCGCGCCGCGCCGGACGCGGCCGCCGCCAAAGCCGAATTGATGGCGCGCGCGTGGCCTGCAAAGGATATCGGGCCGCTGGTGGCGCTGGTGGCCGATCCACGCCACGTGGTTTCGGCCGACGGCACCATCCACCTCTCCGAAGAGCAGGCGAAGGCGATTCTCGAAATCCGCCTCCAGCGGCTGACCGCGCTCGGCCGGGATGAACTCAGCGACGAGGTAAAGAAGCTCAGCGCAAGCATCAGCGAGTATCTGGAAATCCTGCGCAGCCGCGCCCGCGCGCTCGCCATCGTGCGGAAGGAACTTGAGGACATCAAAACCGAGTTTCCCATGCCGCGCCGGACCGAGCTGGTGGATGCGGAGGTGGAGATCGAGGATGAGGCGCTGATCGAGCGCGAGGACGTGGCGATTACCGTTACCCATGCAGGCTACATCAAGCGCACGCCGGTGGCCGACTACCGGGTGCAAGGCCGCGGCGGAAAGGGCCGGGCCGGCATGGCGACGCGCGAAGAGGACTTCGTCACCAGTATTTTCGTTGCCAGCACGCATGCGCCGCTGGTGTTCTTCTCGTCCACCGGGATGGCCTATAAGCTGAAGGTGTGGCGCCTGCCCGAAGCGCGCATCCAGGGCCGCGGCAAGGCGATGGTGAACCTGCTGCCGCTTGCGCCTGGGGAGCGCATCACCACGATCCTGCCACTGCCCGAGGACGAGTCGCAGTGGGAGAAGTTGCACGTCGTCTTCGCCACGAAATCCGGCGGCGTGCGGCGCAATGAACTCTCCGACTTCGTCAGCATCCATCGCAACGGCAAGATCGCGATGAAGCTGGAGGAGGGCGATGGAATCGTGGGCGTGCAGATCTGCACGGAAGAAGAAGACGTTCTGCTCACGACGCGGGCGCGCAAGTGCATCCGCTTCGCCATGTCCGAGCTGCGCGTCTTTGCCAGCCGCGCCTCCACAGGTGTGCGTGGCATCAAGCTCGCACGGGGTGACGAGGTGGTGAGCCTTGCGCTTCTGCGCCACACAGACATCACAGTCGCCGAGGCAAATGCCTATCTCAAGCAGGCCAATGCCGCGCGCCGCGCCGCCACCGGCGAGGAAGAAGCGCCGGTGGAGGAAACCGACGAGGCGGAGGATTCCTCGGAGGAGGCGACACTTTCGACCGAACGATACGCGGAGCTCGGTGCTCGCGAGCAATTTGTCCTTATCGCCACAGCAAGCGGTATGGGCAAGCGCACCAGCTCCTATGAATATCGCGTTATGGGCCGTGGCAATCAGGGCACTTGGGCGATGAGTAAGAAGAGTGCCGACATTGTCGCCTCCTTTCGCGTGGAGGAATCGGATGACATCATGCTGATCTCCGACGCAGGCCAGATCATCCGCGTGCCCGTCTCCCAAATCGGCATCAAGGGACGCGCCACCCAGGGCGTGATGCTGTTCCGGGTGGAGGAGGACGAACGTGTGGTATCGGTCGAGCGCATCGAGGAAGCGGCGGAGAACGGGGAGTAGTGGGGGGCAATCATGAAAAAGCGCATCGGGCTCTATCCCGGTACCTTCGATCCGCTGACGCTTGGCCATGTCGATATCATCGGCCGTGCCATCAAGCTGGTGGATCATCTGGTGATCGGGGTCGCCACCAATCCGTCGAAGTCGCCTCTGTTCACTTTGCAGGAGCGAATGGAGATCGTGCGCCACGAGACGGCGCCGCTCGCCGGCGACGGCCGCGCCACCATCGCCGTCGAAACCTTCGAAACCCTGCTGATCAAGTTCGCCGAGCAGGTTGGCGCGACAATTATCGTGCGGGGGCTGCGCGCAGTGTCGGACTTCGAATACGAGTTCCAGATGGTCGGCATGAACCAGCGGCTAAACCCCGAGATCGAAACGGTATTCCTGATGGCCGACCCTCGCCATCAGGCCATCGCCTCCCGCCTGGTGAAGGAAATCGCCATGCTGGGCGGCGACATCACGAAATTCACCACGCCCTATGTTGCCGATCTCCTGGTCAAGCGTTGCAACGAGCTGAGGAAACCGTGACCGACAAACCCGCCGAAACGATTACGCTGGACCTGAAGACCGGGCCGGTGACCATCGCGCTCCGGCCCGATCTGGCGCCGAAGCATGTGGCGCGGATCAAAGAGCTGTCCGAGCGCGGCTTCTATGATGGCGTGCCCTTCCACCGCGTCATCCCGGGCTTCATGGCGCAGACCGGCGACCCCACCGGCACCGGCAGCGGCGGCTCTGACCTGCCGGATCTGAAATCGGAATTCTCGGGCGAGAGGCATGTGCGCGGCACCGTCTCCATGGCACGCACCAACAATCCGCACAGTGCCAACAGCCAGTTCTTCATCTGCCTCGAGGACGCGCCCTGGCTCGACCGGCAATACACGGTGTGGGGCAAGGTGGTGTCCGGCATGGAGCATGTGGACGCGATCAAGAAGGGCGGCGAGCACAACAACGGCGCCATCTCCGGCGCGCCCGACCGGATTGTGAAGATGCGCACGGCTTAGCAGGAGGGGGAGGGGGCCTTTGCGAGCGTAACTTCGACATTCAAGATATGGTGTTTCAGCGCGAGTCTGCTTCTGCATATAGTATTCTTCCTCCCCGCGGTCGCGACGCATTCCGCAACAAATCTTGCGAATTTGCGGGTTGAGCACGGCGAAAGCGCCCCGCTACATGCGTCCGCCTCTTTCCGGGACGATCATGTCCATTCCCTTCATCGATCTTCAGGCGCAGCGCCGCCGCATCGCGACCGAAATCGACCGTGCTGTGTCCTCCGCGGTGGCTGTCTCTTATACACATCTGACGCTGCCAACGACTCCT
>DIZC01000040.1 GCA_002429315.1 Alphaproteobacteria bacterium UBA6038 | reverse complement strand
GGCACCCGCGGCTTCACCGGCCAACAGCAGAGCAAAAGCACTGGCAGCCACGCTCGCTGCGCATTTGACCGCGATCATTTGAAATCCCCCAAGGCCGAGGCGGCACTTTATTGCAACATGGCCAGCCGATCCAGTGCGCCAGACACCGCGTCAGTGCGCCGAGTCCGCCAAAAATTCGAGCACGACCTGTTTGTAGACTTTGTCTCCCACCGTCAGCATGTGGTCGCGTTTCGGTACGGTGACAGCACGCGCGTTGCCCAAGGCGGCCGCGAGCGGCGCGGGCGGCCCGGACACGGCGTCTGTTTCACCGCACACCACGAGCGTGGGAAGGTTGATCGACGCCAGCTGTTCGCGCGACAGCGGCGGTTTCGGCTCGCGCATGCAGGCGGACAGCGCGCGCGGATCCTTGCCGGGCTGGTGCGCGAAATTGCGGAACATGCGCTGCACCGGCGTAAGCGATGCACTCTCCTCTGCGAGCAGGCCATCGGCGATGGTGGCGCGCCAGTTCTGCGTACGCGTAAAATAGTTCGCGCCGACGCCGCCGGCGATCGCCGCGTTCACCTGCTCCGGATGCTCATAGGCAAAGCGCAAGGCGAGCGAGCCGCCCATCGAATAGCCCATCACGAAGGCGCGCTCGTGCCCCGCCGCGCGCATCACCAGGCCGATGTCGTTTGCCATTGCTTCCTCGGTGTACGCGGCAGAATCGTGCGGCTTGTCGCTTTCGCCGTGGCCGCGGCAATCGAACGCCACGACCGAGTAGCCGCCGCCCGTCAGCGTGTCGTACCACCCGGGCGCCCGCCAGTTCTGCACCCGGCTGGCGCCGAAGCCGTGCACCAGCACCACCGGCGGACCTTCGCCCACCGCTTCCCAGGCGATGCGCACGCCGTCCGGCGCGGTGACGAATTCGGTCATGCCCGCGAGCTTCGCAAAGCGGCACGGGACTGTCTATGATAGGGCGACCTGCTATCGGAACCGCTGATGTCACTCGAAACATTGAAAAGGGACGTGGCGTCCGCCGTGGACGCCATGGCCGCCGAGCTGCTCGCGCTCAGCCACGCCATTCACGACGAGCCGGAGCTCGCGCTGGAAGAGGTGAAGGCGGCAGCCCGGCTCACCGGCGCAGTCGAAGCGAACGATTTGCCGGTGCAGCGCGAAGCGTTTGGGCTGACGACGGCCTATGTATCGGAGTTCGGAAACAGCATCGGGCCAACCGTCGCCATCCTTTCCGAATACGACGCGCTGCCGGGGATTGGGCATGCCTGCGGCCACAACATCATCGCAACCTCCGGGCTGGGCGCGGCGCTCGCGCTGGCGAAGCTGGGCGCGAAACTGCCGGGGCGCGTGCGCTATCTCGGCACCCCGGCCGAGGAACGCTTCGGCGGCAAGGAGCTGATCGCGCTGGCCGGCGGCTTCGATGGCCTGGACGCCGCGATGATGATGCATCCCTCCAATCTCGATCTCGTCACCATGCCGTGCATCGCGATCTCGGAAGTGGAGGTGACGTATTACGGCCGCGCCGCGCACGCGGCCGCCATGCCGTACCGTGGGCTCAATGCACTCGATGCCGTGGTGACGGCGTACCAGACAATTGCGCAGCTCAGGCAGCACATCAAGCAAAGCGAACGCATTCACGGCATCATCACCGATGGGGGGCTGGCGGCCAACATCGTGCCGGAGAAGGCGGGATGCCGATTCTATGTGCGGGCGGCGGACATTCACGAGCTGGCGAAACTGAAAACGCGCGTGCAGGCGTGTTTCGAAGCGGGCGCGCTCGCCACCGGCTGCAGGCTCGAGCTGAAATGGGGCAACACCGATTATCTCGACCTGAAGACCAGCTGGCCGATGGCCGGCGCCTTCGAGAGGAATGCCGGCGCGTTGGGCCGCGAATTCTTCCCGGTGAAGGACATTCCGCCGGGCTTCGCCGGCTCCACCGACATGGGAAATGTGAGTCACCGGGTGCCCTCGATCCATCCGATGTTTGCGGTGGCGCCCGCCGGCGTCATCATCCACAACGCGGAGTTCGCCAAATGGGCGGCTTCCGAGAAGGGCGATGCCGCGGTGCTGGATGGGGCCAAAGCGCTGGCGCAGACCGCCCTCGATCTCATGTGCGATGCGCCGTTGCGCGAGCGGGTGAAGGCCGATTTCGACTCCACACGCGAAATCTCCGAACGCGCGCTGGCGAAACTGCATGAGCATTCTCCGGCCGCGCAGGCAGACGCCCATGGTCACAGCCACGCCGGATGCGGCTGTGCATGAAGCCGTGGCTTCTCATCGCCGCGATCAACGGATTCCTCGCGGTGGCTGGCGGCGCCTTCGGGGCGCACGGCTTGCAGAACCGGCTCGATGCGCACGCTTTGGAGATGTTCGAAACGGGCGCGCGCTATCACATGTATCATGCACTGGCGATCGGATTGGCGGCCTTTGGCATGCGGGGCGCGGCGACCACGCCCGCACAAGGCGCCGCGGTATTGTTTCTCATCGGCATCGTGCTGTTTTCGGGTTCGCTGTATGGGCTGGCGCTCACGAACATGCGCGCGTTGGCGCTGATCACGCCGGTGGGCGGGCTTGCCTTTCTCGCGGGCTGGATTTCGCTCGCCTGGGCGGCGACACGGCTTTCCTGAATTTCCGAAAACGCTATTGGAGACGACGATGACCGATTTTCCCGAACCCAGCATGATCCGCAGCAACGGCATCGAGATGGCAGTGTACGAGGCGGGTCCGAAGGACGGCTTGCCGGTGGTGCTGTGCCACGGCTTTCCGGAACTCGCCTATTCGTGGCGACACCAGCTGCCCGCGCTGGCGGCGGCCGGCTTCCTCACCATTGCGCCCGACCAGCGCGGCTACGGCCGCACCTCGCGGCCCGAAAAGGTCGAAGACTACGACATGCCGCACCTGACTGGCGACCTCGTCGGTCTGTTGGATGCGCTGGGACTCAAAAAGGCGGTGTTCGTCGGCCACGACTGGGGCGGGCTGGTGGTTTGGAATATTCCGCTGCTGCATCCGGATCGCGTGCTGGGCGTGATCGGCGTCAATACGCCGTTCTTTGCGCGGCCACCCATCGATCCCATTGCCGCCATGCGCGCGATGCGCGGCGAGAACAATTACATCGTGTTCTTCCAGAAGCCGGGCGAGGCCGATGCCATCCTGGCGAAGGACGTGGGCAAGACCTTCCGTTTTTTCATGCGCCGGAACATGACGACCGCAAAGGAATTCGCCAGCGCGCCGCAGGAGGCGAAGAATTTCGAGCTGGTGCGCGCGGTGCAGGAAGACGAATCCAACTGGCGCGGCGAGCAGCTGCTGACGGACGAAGAAATGAAGGTGTTCGTGGAGGCTTACAAGCGCACCGGCTTTACCGGCGGCATCAACTGGTATCGCAATTTCACACGCAACTGGCAGCTGTCGGAGAATGTGGAGCAGCGGGTGAACGTGCCCTCGCTGATGATCATGGCGGAAGACGATGTGGTGCTCCCGCCCTCGCTGACGGAAGGCATGGAGCGCTATGTGCCGGACCTCGACAGGATACTGATCCGCAACTGCGGTCACTGGACCCAGCAGGAGCATCCCGAGGAAACCAGCCGCGCGATTATCGACTGGCTGAAGCGGCGGTTTCCGCAACACGCGTGACAATGGCCGAGGCCCTGAGCACGTCGGACACATTCTCTTATACGGGGCCGGACGATCCTTGGCTCAGGCGGCTCATCATCCGCACCGTGGAGCGCGTGACCGGTCAGCCCTACCTCAAGCGTCTGTACGAGGATTACGTCGCCACCCGCAGCGGCGAAACCAGAGTGTGGGACGAGGCCATCCGGCGGCTGAAGCTTACGATCGATTGCAACGAGGAGGCCCTGCTGCGCTGGCCGAGGACGGGCCCGCTGGTCATCGTCGCCAATCATCCCTTCGGCGTACTGGATGGACTGGTGATCTGTCATCTCGTGTCTTGGGTGCGCGGGGATTTTCTCGTGCTGACGCATGAGTTGCTGACGCGCTCGGTGGAGCTGAAGCCTTATCTTCTGCCGGTCGATTTCACAGAAACGGACGATGCCCTACACACAAACCTGAAGACCCGCGCAGCGGCCAAGCACCGGCTGATGAACGGTGGCTGTCTGATCGTGTTTCCCGCCGGTGGCGTTTCGACCACGCCGACGCTGTGGCACAAGCGGGCGACCGACGCCGAATGGAAGAACCTGACCGGGCGGCTGATCGCGCAATCGAAGGCTTCGGTGGCGCCGGTGTTCTTTGCCGGGCAGAATTCGCGCCTGTTTCAGATCGCAAGCCACGTGAGCATGACCTTGCGGCTGTCGCTGCTGTTCAAGGAGGTGCGGGATCGCATCGGCACGACGGTACGCGTGCGCATCGGCGAGGTCATGCCGTACGAGCGGCTTGTCGCCATCGGCGACCGCACGACGATGATGCAGGCGCTCCGCGAGATGACCTATGCGCTAGGGGCTGCATGACTTTGCGGCCGAAAGTCGGATTGTTCGTCACCTGCCTGGTGGATCTGGTACGGCCGAGCGTCGGCTTTGCGGCGATGAAATTGCTGGAGCAGGCCGGCTGCGAGGTGGAGGTGCCGGTGCAGACCTGCTGCGGTCAGCCGGCGTGGAATTCCGGGGCGGACAAGCACGCGGCCGATCTCGCGCGGCAGGTGATCGCGGCCTTCGAAGGATACGATTATGTGGTGGCGCCCTCCGGCTCCTGCGCCGGGATGATCAAGCGGCACTATCCGGAAGTGTTCGAAAACGAAGTGGCGTGGCTGGCGCGGGTCCGCGCACTGGCCGCGAAAACACATGAGCTGGTATCGTTTGTGGTGAATGTGCGCGGACTGAAGGAAGTGGAGGCGCATTGCGCGGTACGCGCGTGTTATCACGATTCCTGTTCGTCACTGCGCGAGATGCAGGTGCGGAAAGAACCGCGCGAGTTGCTGGCCTCGGTCGCGGGGTTGAGCCTGTCCGAATTGCAGGAGCCGGAGGTGTGCTGCGGTTTCGGAGGATTGTTCTCGGTGAAATACCCCGAGATCTCCGAGCGGATGGCCGACGACAAAATCGCTGACGCGCATGCCACCGGCGCCGAGCTGATGCTCGGCGGCGATCTGGGCTGCCTGCTGCATCTGAAAGGACGCATGCAGCGCAAGGGTATCAACATGCGCGTGCGCCATGTGGCGGAAGTGCTGGCCGGCACGGACGCGCCGGCGCTGGGCGAATGACGTTCGATCCACGAGCGTTCCGCGAAGCCGGACAGGCCGCCCTGCGCGACCCGTCGCTGCGAATAGCGCTCGGCCGGCTGAAGACGCATTTCGCGCTCAATCGCGCGCTGGCGGTCGAGCGCTATGGCGACTGGGAAGGCTTACGCGAGCAGGGCCGCGCCATTCGCGACTACGCGCTCGCCAATCTCGCGCCGCTGCTGGAGACATTCGAGCGGGCGGTGACGGCGCGCGGCGGCCATGTGCATTGGGCGCGCGACGCGAAAGAAGCGCGCGAAATCGTGCTCGGGATTCTCAGGCGGCATGATGCGAAAACCGTCACCAAGGGCAAGTCCATGGTGAGCGAGGAGATTGGGCTCAACCCGTTCCTCGAAGTCAACGGCATCGCGGCGGTGGAAACCGATCTCGGCGAATACATCGTGCAACTGCGGCACGAACCGCCCAGCCACATCATCGCGCCGGCGTTTCACCTCAACAAAGAAGATGTGGCGAAGACGTTTCGGGAGGCGCATGACACGCTCGATCCGGACCGTCCACTGCAGGAACGCACCGAACTGGTGGCCGAAGCGCGGCGCGTGCTGCGGGCCCGCTTCGAGGCGGCGGACGCCGGAATAACCGGCGCGAACTTCCTCACAGCGGAGGAAGGCGCGGCCATGCTCGTCACCAACGAAGGCAATGGCGATCTCACGCGGCTCTTGCCGAAAACGCACATCGTGCTCACCGGTCTGGAGAAGGTAGTCGCCAATCTGGAGCATGCGGCGGTGCTGCTGCGCCTGCTGACGCGCTCTGCCACCGGGCAGGACATCTCCAGTTATGTGAGCGTGATGAGCGGACCACGTGCAGCGGACGAAAGCGACGGGCCGGAAAACTTTCACGTCGTGATGGTGGACAACGGACGCACGCGCCTGCTCGGCACGGAAGCGGAGGAGGTGTTGCGCTGCATCCGCTGCGCCGCCTGCCTTAACCATTGCCCGATCTATGCAGCGGTGGGCGGCCATGCGTACGGCGCAACCTACACCGGCCCGATCGGAGCCGCGCTGAACCCTGGACTAATGGGCGTGGGCGTCGCGCATCATCATCCGAACGCCTCCACCTTCTGCGGACGCTGCGCGGAGGTGTGTCCGGTGAAGATTCCGCTACCGAAAATCATGCGGTACTGGCGCGCGCGCGAATACGCCAGCGGCCTCGCTCCTAGGACGATGACCTTCGGCTTGGGCGTGTGGGCATTCTTCGCCAAGCATCCGGCGCTCTACGGGCTGCTTACCGGAACAGGAGCGCGCGTTCTGAAGTTCGTGGCAAGCCATGGCCGCGTGCGCGCGCTGCCGCTGATGCGCAACTGGTTTCTCGTACGCGATTTTCCCGCGCCGCAAGGCAAGACATTTCGCGAATTGTGGGCGGCACGCAAATGAGCGCGCGTGAGGACATTTTCTCCGCCATTCGTGCGCGGCCCTACGAGAGTGCGCCGTTGCCGGCAGCGTATCGTCTGCCAGCCGCCGCCAATGCGGTAGAAGCTTTCGCGGAACGCGCGCAACTCGCAAACGCGGAGGTGCGCTTCATCGAGAGCGAAGCCGACGCACCGCAGGCCGTTGCTGAGCTGCTGCGCGCGTGCAATCTCCCGGCGATCGTTCACGTGCCGCCGAACGCCTCGGAGCTGCCGTGGGACTCCGCGCCGGGCCTGACATTGGAACACTCGGCTCCCGGTTCGGACGACGCCGCTATCGCCGTGGCCCCATTCGGCATCGCCGAAACTGGTACGCTCGCCTATCCTTCCCGCGCCGACGCTCCGGCCTCTTGGCATTTCCGCGCCGGATTCGAAATCGCCCTGATCCACGCAGATACAATTCTCGCCAACATGGAGGATGTGATCGCGCGCATCGGCGCGAACGGAATGCCTTCTACCCTGAACTACGTCACGGGCCCGTCCCGCACCGGCGATATCGAGCAGACCCTGGAACTCGGCGCCCACGGACCGAAGGCGCTCGCGATCCTGATCGTAAAGCGTTGAGAGCTACTCCGCGTCCGGCTGGTTCTTCGGCAGCGCGGCATCGAATGCCGGCAGCCCCAGCGCCGTTTCCTCGATGCGGCGCAAAGTCGGGTAAGGCGCGAGGTCCAGTTCCACGCGTCGGGCATTTGCCATCTGCGGGATCAAACAGATATCGGCCAGAGTCGGAGTGTCGCCGTAGCAATAGGCGCCGCGGACACCGGAGCGTGCCAGCATCGTTTCCAGTGCGGCGAATCCGGTGGCGATCCAATGCCGCTGCCAGGCGATCTGTGCCGCCCCATCCGCATGGAACACGCGCTTCAGATACTGGTTGACGCGCAGATTGTTGACTGGATGAATGTCGCAGGCGATCGCATAGGCGATCTCGCGCACCCGCTCGCGGCCCAGAGCATCGCGCGGCAGCAGCGGCGGCTCAGGCACGATCTCGTCCAGGTACTCGATGATGGCGAGCGACTGCGTGATCGTATGTCCGTCATGTACCAGCGCCGGGATAAGCTCCTGCGGGTTTAACGCCTTGTAGTCCGGCGTGTGTTGCTGACCGCCGTCTTTCAGGAGATGGATGAACCGCAGCTCCGGCTTAATGCCCTTGAGGTTGAGTGCGATTCGTGCCCGAAAGGCGGCGGAGGACCGGAAGTAGCCGTAGAGAACGAATTCATCCGCCATGGCGTTGAACCTGCTGATCGATGGCGCCGAAGATCGAGCGTCCATCCATGTCCAGCATCTCGATCTTCACCCGGTCACCGAACGTCAGGAACGGTGTTCTTGGCGCGCCATGCTCGATTGTTTCCAGCGAGCGGCGCTCGGCGA
This sequence comes from Alphaproteobacteria bacterium UBA6038, assembly GCA_002429315.1. Classification (GTDB taxonomy): domain Bacteria; phylum Pseudomonadota; class Alphaproteobacteria; order Micropepsales; family Micropepsaceae; genus Rhizomicrobium. Next base: position 26,010 of record DIZC01000040.1, on the reverse strand, counting down.
TGCAGGCAGAACCGCGCGACCGGTCCTTGTTGGACACGGTGCCGGAGCCGAGGATGGAGCCGGCGCACAGCGCGCGCGTTTTCGCGGCGTGCGCAATCAGCTGGGGGAACGAGAACGTCATATCCTCGCCAGCGTTGGGGGCACCGAACTGCTCGTCATTGAGCCATACGCGCAACGGCAGATGCACTTTGCCGTCGCTCCATGCCTCGCAAAGTTCGTCCGGCGTGACGGCCACAGGCGAAAAGGCGCTCGCCGGTTTCGACTGAAAGAAGCCGAAGCCCTTGGCGAGTTCCGCCGGGATCAGATTGCGGAGCGAAACGTCATTCACCAGCATCAGCAGTTTGATGTGCTTCTCCGCCGATCCGGCTTCGACGCCCATGGGCACATCATCGGTGATGACCGCCACTTCGCCCTCGAGATCGATGCCCCAGGATTCATCGGCCGCCACAATCGGATCGCATGGCCCGAGGAACGAATCCGAGCCGCCCTGATACATCAGCGGATCGGTCCAGAAGCTGGGCGGCATCTCCGCGCCGCGCGCCTTGCGCACCAGCTCCACATGGGTCACGTAAGCCGAGCCGTCCGCCCATTGGTATGCGCGGGGCAGAGGTGCGGCGCATTCGCTTGCGTGGAACGGTTTCTCGCCGGCCACCGGACTTTCGTTCAGCAGGTCGTACACGCGGGCCAGCCTCGGCGCGACGTGCGCCCAATCGTCCATCACCGCCTGCAGCGTGTGGGCAATGTGCGGCACAGGCACGAAACGCGAAAGCTCGCGGCTCACCACGACGAGCATGCCGTCGCGGCCGTGGCGCAGCGAAGCCAGTTTCATTTCGGCTTCCAGCTGTCGGCGTAGCCGCTGTCTTCCGCCGCCGCGGCCGCGTCGCTCATGTCGAGCGGATCGCGCGCGTCCACCATCACGGCGACTTCGTCGGTCATCGTCTTGGCCGCCTTCGCGCCGGCCGCGAACGCCTTGGGGTGGGGCCCATGGGTGAAGCCGTTGGGGTGCCAGGTCACCATGCCGGGCCTGATGTTGTCGCGGCTGAAGAACTCACCGGCGTGGTAGAAGATCACTTCGTCGTAATCGTCGTTCGAATGGTAGAATGGCACCTTCAGCGCGCCGGGGTCGCTCTCGATCGGCCGCGGCACGAAAGTGCAGACCACGAACCGGTCCGCCACGAAGGTGGAATGCACGCTCGGCGGAATGTGATAGCGGTGGCTCATGATCGGGCGGATGTCGCGCCAGTTGAGCTTCACCGGCGCCAGATTGCCTTTCCAACCGACCGCATCGAGCGGGTTGTAGCCATAGGTGATGGTGGAGATGGCATTGCGGCGCTTGACGCGCACCTTCCATTCGCCGTCACGCTGGGCGCGGAAGGCATGGTCGAGGCGCGGTGTTTCCAGCGCCGCGGGATCGAATTGCGCGTGCGGTCCAAGAATACCGCGGTCGGGAAGCTTGAACGCGCCGTTGGTGGATTCGATCAACAGCGAAACCGTGCGCTGATGGGGCTCGATGCGCCACATGGTCCCGCGCGGCAACAGGATGTAATCGCCTTCGCGGTAAGTCAGATGACCGAAATCGCAGAGGAGATCGCCCTCGCCTTCATGCACGAACAGCAGCGTGTCCCCGTCCGAATTGCGCACGAGATGCGGCATGGCGTCAGGCAAAGCCCAGATGGCAATCTGGCAAGACGCATTGGCGAGCAGCGGCACGGCGCGGAACGGCTCGTTCGACGCTTCCGCCGCCGCTTTGGCGTCGAACGCGCGCGGCCGCAGGGGCCCCTCGAAGGCGCTCCAGCCGGTCGGCGGATGCTTATGATAGATGTGGGTGGCGGGACCGAAGAAGCCGTCGCGGCCGATTTCGCGCTCGTAGGTGCCGGCCGGCAGGTCGGCATGGGCCTGGCGCGACGTCTCGCCTTCCACACGCGGGAATTCGATCCAGCTCTTGCTCATGCGGTGCGATCCTCCAGCACGCCGCGGCGAATCTGGTCGAGCTCGATGGATTCGAACAGCGCGCGGAAATTGCCTTCGCCGAATCCCTCGTTGCCTTTGCGCTGGATGATCTCGAAAAAAATGGGCCCGATGGCGTTCTGGGTGAAGATTTGTAAGAGGAGCCCCTGTCCGTCCGTCGGCGCGCCATCCATCAGGATGCGGGACCGCTTCAGACGATCGACATCCTCGCCGTGGCCTTTGATGCGGTTGTCGAGCCGCTCGTAGTAGGTCTCGGGCGCGTCCTGGAAGGGCACGCCGCGCGCCTGCAGCGACTCCACAGTGTCGTAGATCTCTGAGGTGCCGAGCGCGATGTGCTGGATGCCTTCGCCCTTGTAGACATGCAGGTACTCTTCGATCTGCGATTTGTCGTCGGCGGATTCGTTGATTGGAATGCGGATCTGGCCGTCCGGGCTGGTCATGGCGCGGGACTTCAGGCCGGTGAGCTTGCCCTCGATATCGAAGTAGCGGATTTCGCGAAAGTTGAAGAGCCGCTGATAAAAACCTGCCCACTGGTCCATGTTGCCACGGAACACATTGTGGGTGACGTGATCGATGTAAGTCAGGCCCGCGCCCTCATGCTGGAAACCTGCAATCGGATCGGTGGGCACGAAATCCACGTCATAGATCGAGTGCTCGCCGTAGCGATCGACGAGGTAGATCACACTGCCGCCGATGCCTTCGATGGCCGGGATGTTCAGTTCCATCGGCCCGACCTGATTGGCAAAGGGCTTGGCGCCCAGCGCGATCAGTTTCCGGTAGGCCGCGGGGGCGTCCTTCACGCGGAACGCCATGGCGCATGCGCTGGGACCGTGGCTTTCCGCAAAGCGGGCGCCGTGGCTTTCCGGCTCGGCATTGACGACGAAATTTATCTCGCCCTGGCGGTAGAGCGTCACCGCCTTCGAGCGGTGACGGCCGACGGCGCGGAACCCCATCCGCTCGAAAAGGGCGTGCAGCTGGCCGACATCGGGTGCTGTATATTCGACGAATTCAAAGCCGTCGGTGCCGACCGGATTTTCCCAAAGCTGCGCCAATTCTCTCTCCCGGCTTTCGCCGCGGCAGTTTCTTCCGAAACCGCAGACGCATCAAGCGCGCGAGCCGCCCATGGGCGCGGCTTGCGGGCCGCGGACAAGTTTGCCAGGCAGCGCGCCGGTGGGCCGGCCGTTTCGATAGACGATCTCGCCCGAAACGATCGTCGCGACATATCCCTCCGCGCCCTGCAGCAAGCGCTTGCCGCCGGCAGGAAGATCGAATGCCATGCGCGGCGCCTCCACCCGCAATGCATCGAAATCGATGACGTTGAGATCGGCCTTCATGCCCGGTGCGATCGCGCCGCGGTCGCACAGCCCAACGGCGCGTGCGGTATCCAGTGTCTGCCGCTTGACCAGATAGGCGAGATCGAAGCGGCCGCGGCTGCGGTCTCGCCCCCAATGGGTGAGGAGATACGTCGGATAACTTCCATCGGAAATCAGTCCGACATGCGCGCCGCCGTCCCCCAGGCCCATGATGCAATCGGGATGCGCAATCATTTCGCGGCAGCAATCGAGATTGTATTCGGTGTAGTTGGCGAACGGCATGAACAGGAATGCCCGGCCCTCGTTTTCCAGCAAAAGATCGTAGGCCACCTCTGCCGCCGAGCGGCCCTGTCTTTCCGCGAGCGCAGCGATGGCCTGCTCTTTCGGCGGCTCGTAATCCGGCGGATCGCCGAGCGGAAATATCCGGTCGAACGCGGTAATACCGCGCGCCAGGCGATTGCTGCGCATCTGCGCCGCCGTCTCGGCGAGGACACGCGCGCGGAACTGGCGATCGCGCATGGCGGCAAACTTCTCCGTAAGGGACTTGTCGCGGATTTCCGCGAAGGTTTCGTGGGCGGAAAACGGATTGAGCGTGCCCTGCAGCCCGAGCAGCACTCCAATCGGCCGAGGAGCGACCTGCGCCCTGATCGGCAGGCCTGCGTCCGACGCCGCTTCGATGCGCCGCAGAATCTCGCGCCAGCCGTCGGCGGATTTTCCCGCCTGCGCAAGCGAGACAGACAATGGCCGGCCCGACCGCTCCACCAGGCGCCGGATCATGGCGAATTCGGTGTCGAGATCGGGCGTATCGAAATCGGAAATCAGTTCGATCACCCCGTGTCCCGCGTCAGCCAGGCCCAACGCGATGCCCGTCAACTCTGCTTCACTCGCCCTTAAGGATGGCGTCGGATCGCCTTTTATCGTCCGGTGATTCAAGGTTCGCGAGGTGGAGAAGCCGAGCGCCCCGGCGCGCATCGCATCGGCCGCGATCGCGCGCATCTGCACGGCGTCCTCTTCCTTTGCCGGTTCGAGCGATGCGCCGCGTTCGCCCATGACGTAGACGCGCAACGCGCCGTGCGGCAGCTGCGCGCACACATCGATATCGTGCGGCGTGTCGGCAACGGCATCGAGATAGTCGCCGAAGGATTCCCAGTTCCACTTCAGCCCCTCGTGCAGGGCGGCACCGGGGATGTCCTCCACGCCTTCCATAAGCTCGATCAGCCGATCGCGGTCAGTGGCCCGCACAGGAGCGAAGCCCACACCGCAATTCCCCATCACGACAGTCGTCACGCCATGAGAGCTCGACGGCTGAAGGCGCTCTTCCCACGTGACCTGGCCGTCATAGTGGGTATGGATATCGACGAACCCCGGCGTCACCAGAAGCCCTGCGGCGTCGATCTCCTCCAGCCCAGTGCCGGCAACCTCGCCAACGGCGGCAATGCGCCCGGCACTGATCGCGACATCGGCTTCGCGAAGTGGCGCCCCGGTACCGTCAGCTACCGTACCGCTGCGGATCACGAGATCGAATGGACGCCTCATAAATGCCTCAAATTCACCGGAAGCAAGCGTTCGTCCGCAGCGTGGCGATGTCAAGCTGGCGTTTGGGAATTGCGCGCGAAAGGGTTGCATGTGGACCCGTTTTCCGCGCGTGATTGCCCGCTCGGAGGGTTCAAATGTCCCTGGCGCATCGGGAAGCTGCTCCTGGCCCGACGGTGTCAGCTGCAACGCATGCTCCGCGCCTGCTTTGGCTTGCATCCCTGCTGGTCAAACGGCGCACTCCGCTGGCTTGCGCGGCGTGGCTCGTCAGTGCGCTCGCCGCCGCAACGCTGCTGCGGATGGGAGCCAGCCTCGTCACAAGCGGCGTGCCGCTAGTATTCTACCTTCCCGCAGTGAGCGTCGTGGCGCTGTTCACGGGTTGGGAGTGCGGTATCGCCGCGGTGCTGCTGAGCACCGTGCTTGCCTGGGTTCTGTTTGTCCCTCCTGTTCTCACGTTTCACCTGCCTAACCTGCAGCAGGCGCTGACACTCCTGTTCTGGATGCTCGTCGGCATCACGCAAGTTGTGATCGCGTACTTTCTGCGCGTGGCGCTGCAAGCGGCGCTGCAGAGCGAAACCCGCTACCGCAAACTGCTCGACGTCACCTCAGGCAGCATCTGGACGATCGATGAAGCCGGCGAAATTCATGCCCCGCAGACGGGGTGGACCGAACTGACCGGCATGCCATGGCCGGAATATCGCGGGCGCGGCTGGCTCAAAGCCGTCCATCCCGAAGACCAGGAAAGGCTGATGCTCGCGCAGAACCCGGGCGTCAATGATTTCGGGGAAGCGGAGTTGCGGCTCTGGAATGCTGAAAGGGCCGACTGGCGGTGGTTCCTGGCACGCTCGGTGGCCGTTCCCCACCTCTCCGGACACGGACATGAACGGATCATCGCCGTGCATGACATCCACGAGCACAAGCTCGCCAACGACCGCCGCGACATCGTGATTGGAGAGTTACGGCACCGCCTGAAGAACCTTCTCACCATCATCGACGCGCTGGCAAAGAATTCCCGCTCCCGGATGGAATCCGAAAAAGAGGTCGATGCCTTCCTCAAGCGCTTTCTGGGCCGCTTGCACGCGCTCGGCGCCGCCGCCGATCTTGTGCTCGCCGGCCGCCGGGTCGCGATCGAATGCGGTGCGCTGGTGCGCGCGACGTTGTCGCCGTTCATGGAGGACAAGCGTTCGCGCTTCCAGCTTTCCGGAACGGTACTGCAGCTGTCAGAGGAAACCGGCGGCACACTCGGTCTTGCGCTTCATGAGATGGCCACCAATGCGCTGAAATACGGCGCGCTTTCGAGCGAGGGTGGCACGGTCTCCGTGCGATGGTTTGCCGCCGCTGCGGACGATGCTCATGAGCAGGTGGTGATCGAGTGGAAGGAGCGCGGCGGTCCGCCGCCGGTGCCTCCCAACAAGGAGGGCTTCGGGACGCGACTGATCCGTTCCGTTCCGGCGCGCGAGCGCAACGGCGAAGTGGAAATCAACTACGAGCCCGATGGTTTTTTCTGCCGGATCGCGTTTCTGCGGCCCGCCGACTGGTTCGCCGGCGGCGACGAGGATCGTGAAGCCGCCGAGTAAATTTGGCCGGATTTATTGGGCGGCGACGCAGGACTCTAACCTGCGACCCGCTGGTTGAGAGTCACGTCTCGTGACGTTTCTGCACGTTCCGCACGATTGCTGTAGATGGACATTCCCCAGTTGAATCAGGGTGTTGAGCATCATACAGTTGGACCAAGCTTCCTTTGATTTCTGTTCGCGCTGTTGAACGGCTGTTGCACGGAGCGATCGCGAGGGTGAACTTCGGTGGGATGAGTGCGCGGGAAGATCAGCAAGCGGGCGGTAGATGACCTCTCTCCGGTGGCGGTCCTCTGGGACTCGGAAGTAACAGGGTCCGCCGCTCGAAAGCTCGCGAGCGGACGTGTGTCTTACGGACTGAAATACACCGATGTGTAATGTCGCCGTGCAGCCCCAACGCGAACCACCGCTGCCTGCCTGTTGCTGCACGACCCGTAGGCGGAGAGGGAGGCAGCAAGTAGGCGGCGGTGAAATTGTCTGCGTAAACGATCTGCTCCATGCGCACCTCAGGCTGTATGTCCAGGCCCGGCAGCTGCGGAGCGAAAGGGAGATCGGCTGGTCGTTCGACAGGTACGTTCGCCTCGCCATCGGCCGGATTCGCATCCGCGACCTCAAGCGCAGCCATATTGTCGGTCTGTTGGACAGCATAGCGTCCCGGAATGCTCCGGTAATGGCAGATCGGGTGCTGGCCTACCTCCGAAAGGCGCTGAACTGGGCACGCTACTCGAGACGATGAGTTCGTCGTGCCGATCGTACAGGGAATGGGCCATACCAACCCGAAGGAACGGGCGCGGGACCGAATCCTGTCCGACAACGAGATCAGGGCATTTTCGAAAGCGACAGAGCCCTCTAGATCGGATGCATACCGGATCCTGATTTGCGTCCTCCTACTCACTGGTCAGCGTCGCCAGGAAGTGGCGGGGATGCGGTGGTCCGAAATTGACGGTGACATATGGACCGTCCCGGGCGAGTGGATGAAACAGCGGCGCGACCACCTGGTGGTCCTGTCTGATACCGCACGTAGCCTGCTCGGCACGCTGCCTTACCTGGGGGATTTTGTCTTTGGCCGCGCCAGCGCCACGCCGTTCAGCGGCTTCAGCAAATCGAAAAGAATGCTCGACGACCGAATGCACCAGGCGCTTGGGACAGTCGCTGCGGCGCAATCGAAACCCTGGACGCACCACGACCTGCGAAGGACCGCTCGCAGCTTGATGGCCAGGGCCGGAGTGCGGCCCGATATTGCGGAGCGCGTGCTGAACCATGCCGTTTCCGGGATGCAGGCGGTCTATGACCGGTACGATTATGCACCTGAGGGTTCGCGCTGTTGGCGCTGGAGCGACTCGTGCTCCAAATTGTGGCCAGCGGCAGCGCCACTTCGCCGATCGAGCGTCCGGGTGCGCTGGCTGCAGCGGCAATGGCACCGACCGCATGGTCGACGGCGAACATCGCTTAGGGAAGCAAACGAACATTTGGGCCACGTCGCCCGTACCAGACATGACGTGCCGAGCCGCTAGTGCAGTTACGCGATTTTGCACCTATGCCAACCGCCGAGCTCCGCCGGTTCGATCCGTCTATCGCAGCCGGTTCACAAAGCGATACACTCGGCCCGATACACCTCATGAGCCGGAGGCGAAAGAATGAGCAGACCCGTGGTCCTCACCGCTCTGCTGTTGCTGGCAATTGCTACTGGACCAGTTTATGGCCAACCGCCCGCGGCCGGGCCCAACGCATGCTTTTTCGTGACTCAGTTTCGGCACTGGAAAGCGCCAGATGACAAAACGATTTATATCAGCGTGCTGCCCGACCGCTATTATCGTCTCGACCTGTCTGCCAAATGCCCGGCCCTGCTCTGGCCGGCTTCGCATCTGGTCACAGTGTTTCGGGGTGCCGATACCGTCTGCTCGGCGCTCGACTGGGACCTCAAAGTCAGTCAGGCGCCTAACGGCATTTCCGAACCGTGCATCGTCTGTAAAATGACGCTGCTTTCGCCCGCAGAGGCCGACGCCATTCCACCGAAATTCAAGCCAGCCCGGTTCTGACCCGCCCGCGTGGGCAGCCGCTCCTTCCGCCTCTGACTGGGTCCGCGACGGCTGCCGTCAAGTCAGTCATACATCGAATGGGAATTCAGAGAACAGCGAGAACGGCAGGAGTGGGCGTGAGCGCCGTTCAGCGCATCCGGCGACCCGACCCGCGATCAATACGCCGTCTTTCCGACGGCGCGGATGCAGAGCGGCTGAGTGCGCGCTAGAACCAGCGGGCAGATGGAAGAAAAAAGGCCCGCCGTCGCCAGCGGGCCTTTCTGCTAACCGCCCCCGCTTATTCGAAATCAAATCGAGCCGGATGCGCTGACCGTTGCCGCGTCAGTTTACCACCTGAAATGTCGTCGTGCCGAATAGCGCCTGGATGTCGGACGGGTTGGTATCGGAACTGCAATTTCCGGCCACGTCGCAAGCGCCAAACTGCGTGATGCTCCAGGTTCCGGTCGGGGCTGAGCCGTTAAGATAGGCATACACCTTGATCGTTCCGTTCAGCACCGGTGCTGAGCCACCTTGATGGGCGATAAGACCGCTTCCCGACGGCGGGTCCACGCCAATGACACCATACTGCACGCCCGAAATGTCGTCGGACACGGTCAGGCTCGCGCCGAAAACAGGATTCGCGGAGCTTAAGTGCACCGTGGGCGTGAGTACCCGGCCCGCGGACACCATCGGGGCCGTGATATCGGGCGATCCGTTGTTGGTGACTTGGATCGTGAGGCTGGGGAAGATCGACGCCAACTGGTTCTGATCGTAAATGGTGACATTCCCACCCAGATCATAAATGGAAAGGCTGGAAAGCGTCCACGTCCCGGAAGCGGAATAGAGATTGAACGCACCTTGGGCGAAGCTTCCGCCGACCCGCTGAATGCGCAGCGCGCCTTGGGTAATGGGCGGCGCATTGTAGGCCGTGGTGTAAGTCGCTTGGAGGTACTGCGCGGACGTGCTCGACGTAAATATGGCCGAAATAAACGACAGCCCGGCAGGACCGGTCGTGAATTGGGCGATTATGCTCTACTCGACATAAAGCGATTATTGGCCTATGTGTCGGGGCATTCCTAACCTTGGCAGGGGGGCTGGGGACGGCGCGGGCGTCAGTAAGTGATGTTGTATTCTGGGTCGGGGTGCGGCTTGAACCGCTTCAGCGGGGCGTGCAATTCCCGGCAAAAGTAGGTCGTGCGCGTGCTACCAGTTTCCTCGCGGTACACAAGCCAGCCAAGCTTGATTTGTTTGTCCATAAGGTCGGCTTGGCGATTGAAAGTGAAGTAGGTCAGAGCACCGACGATAGCGATAACGACCGTGAAAGCGGCGATTACGCTGTCCGCGTTCAGCGAGGCAAGAATATTGTTAAGGGCGCTTTGCTGGGTTGCTTGATTGGATTCGCCGTCTGGTATGCAGCCAAGAATCATCAAGATAAGGGCCGCTGACCATGCTGCCGCAACGTATCCCTTCCACCACCCAGCAAAAATGTCTTTCAGCATCCCCTAACCGCTTCCGCGAAAATATCCGGGTTCAAGCGGTTGTTATAGCGGAACTGGAATTCCGCGACATACAGCGGAAGGTACTTGGCGCTGACCTTGTGGAACGTGCCGACAACGCCACGCTTAACCAGCGACCAGAAGCCCTCAATCGTATTGGTGTGGATTGCGCCGACCACATACTGCCCGCGAGCGTGGTCAACGCTGGCGTGTGGGAATTCCCGGTCAAGATGCTTGTAGCCGACCCATTGGTCCGTGCAGACCAAGCTAACGTCTGTAGAGACGGCTTCACGAACAAAGCCGGTGAGTGTGGAAGCGCGAACGTCATGGATAACGCGGGCGACTACGTTGCCCTTGCGTTGCACTGCGCCAGCGATAGCGGATTTGCCGGAACCGATACCGCCCGTTCCGCCACCACCGCCGCGCTTATCCCAATGCCGGTTTTTGGCTTTGCCGCCAACAAAGGTTTCATCGACTTCCACAATACCCATCAGCTTGCGGAAATCTTCGTCGGCCATGCCCGCACGGATACGCATGCACATATGCCAAGCCGTGCGGTAAGAGCCGAAACCCATCTCGCGGTAAATCTGGTGAGCGGAAATGCCTTTCTTGCTGACCAGCATCCGGTGAATGACGCGAAACCACATTCGCAATTTGATGTTCGTATTCTCAAACACCGTGCCGACCAGAACCGAAAACCGATAGCCCGTAGAGCCGCCCGGAGCACAAGCCGTGCATTGCCAATGGAAGTCGCGGGACAGCGCATAGACCTCGGCATTGCCACAGCGGGGGCAGTGGACCGCTACGGGCCAGCGATGCTTGGCGAGGTAGGCCATACAGGCGTCATCGTCCGGAAACGCCTTCTCCCACTGCGGAACCGTCATCTGGTGGATGCGCTTGGACGTGCCCATAATGGTTCTCCGTTCGTAGGACATACCTACTATCGGATAGACCTTATGTCAAGTCAAGCACAATCGCCCAATTAGGACACTACCACGGGCAGAGATGCCCGTTCCTCGGAGCTTAGAAGGTCCTAGGCTGGCAAATGTCCCGAAACGCGACTCTGTATTTTTCTCAATCACCCGGACACAATCGATGACAACCCAATACCTCGTTCGGCGTTGCCCCTGCTGGCGGCGGTGCCGATCCGCAGTACCAACAGCCGGTCATCATCACCGTTGGCGCGAGTGTCCACCAGCTTGTGTGCCCGCTTGGGAGATCGGCACTGAAAATCCAAAGATGAAATGCGAGGTGCGGGTCTTCAGCTTCGCGGTCCGAAGCAACCGTCTGTGACGACGCCCTCAGTCCAGCGCCGGGCGGTTTCGTGTCGTTTTCAGCCCTATTGATTGTCGTTCTTTGCCAAGACAGCCGGTCCAACTCTGTTAAGCTACAGTTCCTGCTGGAGCCGGCAGAGCAGGAGCCGAGGGGATTGGGCCGCGCTGTCCAAGGCTCTGCTTTTCTGCTTGGAGAGGTTTCTATGCGTGGGATCTGGTGCAATTCGACAATTCTTGCCCTTGCAACAGCGCTTGTTGGAGCGGCACCGGCATTGGCGCTTACGGTGACAGTCAGCCCGATCATAAATCATCCAGCCACACAGATTGGCGTTACCGGTTCCGGATTCAGCGCCAACGAGGCGATCGACATCTACTTCGACACAACCGATGAATTGCTGGTGTTTTCGGATTCGACCGGCAACATTGTGAGGCACACGTTCTACGTTCCCACCACCGCTGCGCCAGGACAGCATTGGGTTAGCGCCGTCGGTCGCAAGAATGGCGATGGCGGACAGGTAGCCGTCACAATCAACACCGACTGGACGACATTCGGCTTCAAGCCCTCGGGCAAGCGCAACAACGTGTGGGAGAATGTGCTCTCGGCATCGAATATCGGCCAGCTCGATATTGCGTGGAGCCGGACACTAAACGGATTCGGCGGCATTACATCCTCGCCGGCCGTTGCAAACGGCATTGCCTTTATTGGATCCCCTAGCGGAACGCTCTACGCGTTCAATTCTGTTACTGGCACGCCACTCTGGACGGCCACCACGGGCACATCGATCGTGTCCTCGCCGGCAGTTTCCGGTGGGATCGTCTATGTCGGCTCACAGGACAAGACGCTCTACGCTTTCGCGGCTGCAAACGGCGACGAAGTGGACATTCACGACTGGTGGCCCGGTCGACTCATCTCCGGTCGTCGCAAACGGAATAGTGTATTTCGGATCCGAGGATAAGAAGCTTTACGCCCTGAACGCGACAACCGGAGCGCTGGTATGGAGCGTCACTACATTCGGCAAGATTTATTCTTCGCCAGCGGTAGCGGACGGCGCAGTGTACATCACAGAAACAGATGGCACATTTGGCTACGAATGGGCGCTAGATGGGACTACGGGTGCCGAGATCACGTTTGACAACACAGGCTTCCCGAACCTTTCTTCGCCTGTCGTTGCGGCGGGCACTCTTTGGATCGTGGCGGGTTCCTTGAACAACCCGCTGAGCCTGCTGCGTTACAAGCTCACCGATGGCTACCTTTTTAGCACGACAGCCCTAGGTGGCAATGGCGGACAGGACACTGTCCCCAATCCTACCCCCGCAGTTGCCAACGGCATTGTTTACGTTGCCTATCCGACGGGATTTCCGGGCGCGCCTAACGCAAACGTCGAGGCTTTCAAACCGACATCAGGTGGCCCTGTCTCGGTGCTGTGGACGAAGACTTTAGGCGACGGAAGCTTTGGCTACGGCAACGGTGTTCCGAGCTCACCTGCAATCGCGAACGGAATCGTCTTTGTAGGAAAGGGAGCTGATCAGGTCTTCTGCGCGCTCGATGCCACTAGCGGAGATCTGCTGTGGACCGGGCTCGCAGGCAGCAGCAATGGATACTCTTCAAATTATTCCTCGCCGGCGGTGGCCAATGGCATGATGTACGTCGGCGGCGACAACCGGCTTTAGACGAGAGAGGCACGAAGCAGCGGCCGTTCATTGTCGAAACCCACCAAGCCCCGCAAACAGAATCCGAGGCCGAACAGGACGCCGAGTACCGCGAGCGCAAAGCGGCGAATCTCCGATGAGGAAGCCTATAGCCAGTTCAGGGCGCTGCGCTTCTCACAGAACAACGGTGAGCCGTTCTGCCCCAAATGCGGTTGCGTGGCCGTGTACGAGTTCAAGAGCCGCAAGATTTTCAAGTGCGAGGGATGCGAGGGACAGTTCAGTGCGACAAGCGGAACGATCTTCGCCAGCCGCAAGCTGGACGTGCGAACGATCCTCGCGGGGATTGCGATCTTCGTGAACGGCGCGAAGGGCTACAGCGCGCTACAGCTCTCCCGCGATTTGGACGTGCATACAAGACGGCGTTCGTCATGGCGCACAAGCTCCGCGAGGTGCTTGGTGAGCAGCAAGCGCAAGTCCGCGAGTTAAAGGGTGACGTTGAAATCGACTCCGCGTATTTCGGCGGCTACATCAAACCGGCGAACTACCGTGAGAACCGCCGCGACCGCCGATTGCTGCTCAATCAAAATGGGAAGCGCGAAAGCCTAGTCGTTATGCGGGAGCGCAATGGCCGCACGTTGTCTCTCGTTTCATCCGAACACGATGCGGTGCCCGTGATCGAAGGCAAGGTTGCGAACGGCAGCACGATCTATGCCGATGATGCTGGCGCATGGAACCCGCTACACGAACGCTTCCTCACCAAGCGGATCAATCACGAAGAATGCTACTCGGATGGCGAGGCTTGCACGAACATGGCCGAGTCGTTCTTCTCACGCATTCGCCGCGCGGAAATCGGTATCCACCACAAGATTGCGGGGCCATATCTGAACGCCTATGCCGACGAAATGGCGTGGCGTGAAAACCATCGGCGCACGTCAAATGGCGGACAGTATCTCGCGCTTGCGACCGCTGCCGCTCACCATCCGATTAGCCGCCAGTGGAAAGGCTACTGGCAACGCCAGCGGCGCGCGGCCTAAGCGTCGTATCTGTCAATCAAGCCTTGATACACTGCTACGGCAGCGGATTGCCGAGCGCGCGTTTCTTCTGTCGTAACCCGGCCCTTCTCGTGAGTGCCGTGCTTTTTGAGCGCCTCGATACAATCTAGGGCCATATCCCGCCGCTCAACCCAAAGCGGACGCAACGGATGCATGTTACACTCCTTTCATTCCCGTCCCCGCGACAAACAAGGTGTATCGTTGCGGGAGAGTCAATGTGCCGTGCTAGGGGCAGTCGCCATATCAGGGCGTTGGGGGCAGCGTCCAAGTCACCACGCGCCCCTTGCCGGTCCGGCGCACCTTCCGCCGCCCTTCCATGCCGCGCATGGCGTGAACGACGCTCAAGGTAAGGCGCTTGAGCAGCACCTTGTCGCCAGTATCAAAGCCTTTGGCCTCTGCAACCTTCGCCGCAATGGCGGGAGTCGAAAGCGGCCCTCGCTTGAGCGCAGAGAGGCACAGGGACGCCAGTTCGCCATACCGGAACAGGTGAGACACGTCGGAATAGGGCGTGGCCCCAGAGGCGTCAGGAACGCGCTCAAACACGACTATCGCCGCCTTGATCGCTGCTAGGTCCGCGCGGGCTTGGGCCAGCGCCCTTTCGTAACCGGCAATCGCGCGAAGGATTTCATCGCGCCTGTAGGTGAGCGTCGTGACCGTTCGGATTTCGTGTTCGGGCATGGCGGGAAGCGTAGGGCAGACCCGCCCGATTTCCAGCCGTTCGCTTGGTGTGTTTGCTACCTAATGCCGCAAAAATCTCAGGCGAAAATCATGATCTGTTCCCTCGACGGCAGCCGCGGGAACTCAGCGTAGCACTCTCGTGATGAGATGATCGCCTTCGAATCGGGCAAATGATCCCTTTGCGGGCGGCACAGACGTTACACTTCACGCGCCCCTTGCGAAGGCAATTGCGACCCAATGTGGGCCCGTCGCTGTGGGCCGCTTTTCTGGGAACGCGTCAGATGCCGGACAGCCGCATACTGCTGACCGAAGATCGCTGTTCCAGTTCGCGCAGATCGCGGCCTCTTGTTTCGCGTCCGAAAATGCCGATCAAAAACAGGGATGTGCCTGACAACACCGCGACCATGGCCGCGGAAATCCCGAGCGTTGGCACCAATGCGAGAGCGCTCAGCGCCTGCGCCAGCAACCCACCCATCTTGCTGCAGCCCGCCACCCAACCGGTGGCGCGGCCGCGAAAGCGGATCGGGTAATTTTCAGCCGTGTACGGAAGAATGATGGCGATAAGTCCGCTCGAACCAACCACCAACACAGTGACGGGCACGAGCGGATTGGACACAAGCGGCACACCCCAACCGCGCAGGATCAACGCGAGCAGGCCCGCAGTGGTGATGGCGATCATCGCCGCCAGCGACCATTTTGTGCTCCACCAGCCGTAAAGCGCCACGGACGCCAGCACCACCGGCATCGCCAGCAATGTCGATTTAGCGATGATCTGGCTGGCCAAGCCCACGCTGTTGCCTTCCGCTACCAGCGCGCCCGGCAGCCACAGCAATACGCCGAAATTCACCAGGCCCCATACAAGGGCAGTCAATGTCAGCGCTACAGTGGTTCCCAGATATTTCCGCTCCACCGGAGGCGCAGCGACATGGGTGTCTCCACTCTCCTCCGCAGAAATGGGCTGCGTGCGCTCTACTGCGCCGAACCGGGAGAGGATCGCATATGCTTCCGTCGTGCGGCCCGTATGCATCAGGAAGCGCGCCGATTCCGGTATCAACGGGCTCAGCAACACCAGCATGAGTCCCGTCGGGAAATTGAGGAACCACATGATCCGCCAGCCGAACACCGGTTGCAGAACGGCTGAGAATCCGCTGGCTGCGAAATAGCCGCCGATCGCGCCAATGCCGCCGATCAATACGAGGCACCAGCCGCGATGCTTCGTCGGCATCAGTTCGGCGAGCAGCGCATACGCAACCGGCAACATGCCACCGGCGGCTGCGCCCATCAGAAAGCACATGAACACGTTCCACCAAAAGGACGGCATCGCGCCGCAGATGGCGGTGCCGATGAACATCACGGCGGAAACCAGAATGGTCGCTCGGCGGCCATAGATATCGGCCAACGCGCCCCAGATGAAAGAACCCACCGTTGTTCCGAGCAATGCCGAAGATGGAAACAGCGAGACCACATGTTGCGACAGGGCGTATTCCGAGCGCATCCCCGGAAGTACGAAGCCGAGCGTCGCGGGCTTCATGATGTCGATGACGAGTCCGATGGCCAGTGCCGTCATCACCAGCCAGTGCGCGGCAGTCAGGGGCGCATCTTCCGGCGGCGCAAGTGTCTCCGGCGACGGGTGCGCGATGTCCGGCAGTGTTTTCGGCAGAAGGCCGTACGCCGCTGCCGCAAAGCCGACCAGGATCAGCCCCATGCCGATCAGCATGCCCGTGTCCACCGGCATGCCCGCAAGGCGGTACCCGATGTCGCGGCCCATGAGAAACATGGGGATGTGCAGCACCACGCCCGCGCAGACGATCAGGGAGCCGAGCCAGAACGCCACGGCGCTCTTGCGCTCGGTGTACATGAACCCTCTGTACGGTGTGCTCATGTGCCCAGCGTCCCCACCGCTGAGTATCGCCTGCCCATGCCGCTGCCATTGATAACGCTGATCGGCATTGTCAGAGAATCCTCATTGGCATTCTTGGGCGAGCGCGGCGGCGACAGATTCTGCGCCGGGGCCAATAACAAGGTGGAGCAATCGCGGCGCAGCTTTTGCAATCGCGCGAATTCCTGCCTTCTGAAGTCTCCCTTCATCGATAAGCTCCTCACGCGCGATTTTCACAAGCAGTCGACTCGACCAGGTTTGCAGCGACTCAACATTGATGCTTCCGCCGAGCGCGGCGAGAAGTTCATCGGTGTTCACCGCGACTTGTGGATGTGTGCCACTATCGTTGGCGGCGGCGCGCTGTACAGCGACAACCCGCACGTCGCGCGCTGCGGCCGGCAGGGCGACGCGAA
The DNA here is from genome assembly GCA_002429315.1 of Alphaproteobacteria bacterium UBA6038. GTDB lineage: Bacteria > Pseudomonadota > Alphaproteobacteria > Micropepsales > Micropepsaceae > Rhizomicrobium. Next base: position 9,162 of record DIZC01000040.1, on the reverse strand, counting down.
TCTCGCCGGCCACCTGATCGGCGACCGGACCGAGCACCACCTGTACGAGGTTTGCCGATGGACGGACGATGCCACGCGCGCCCAAGCTTCTCAGCGCCGCTTCGTCGATCTTGCTGCCGTCACTCACCGTCAGTCGCAGACGTGTGGTGCAGGCATCTACGCTCGCAAGATTGGAGGCGCCGCCGAGTGCCGCGACGAAATCGGCGCCGCGGCTTTGCGACGATGACGAGGCAATAACCGGAACCTGTGCGTCGTCTTCGCGGCCTAGCGTCTTCAGATCGAACCAGGAGATCGCTGCCCGAAAGACGGTGTAGTAGAGGGCGAAATAAATCGCGCCGACCGGCAGCAGCCATAGCGGGCGCGTCGATTTGCTGAAGTTGATCAGATAGTCGAACAAACCAGCCGAGAAGCCGAAGCCGAGTTTTACGCCCAACAGATTCATCACCACCATCGAGAGGCCGGTCAGCACAGCGTGAATGGCATAGAGCGCCGGCGCCAGAAACATGAAGCTGAATTCGATCGGCTCAGTCACACCGGTGAGGAAGGCGGTGAGCGCCATCGAAAGCAGCAGTCCGCCGATGGCCGTACGGCGCTCCGGCCGCGCGGCGCGATACATCGCAAGGCAGGCGGCCGGCAGGCCGAACATCATGATGGGGAAGAAGCCGGACATGAAGGCGCCGGCGCTGGGATCGCCGGCGAAGAAGCGCTTCAGATCGCCGGTTGTGCCGTGGTAGTCGCCGACGATGAACCACGCGAGATTGTTGATGATGTGGTGCAGGCCTGTGACGATGAGCAGCCGGTTCAGCACGCCATAGAGGAACAGGCCAAAGGGGCCGGCGGCGAGCACCGCACGGCTGAGCTCGTTCATCCCTTCGGATAAATATGGCCACCCGAAGCCGAACAGCGCCGCCCAGATCAACCCAAACAATCCGGCTGCGATCGGCACAAACCGGCGGCCACCGAAGAAAGCGAGATAATCGGGCAGCTTGATGTTGCTGTAGCGGTTGTAGAGCCAACCGGCCGTGACGCCGGAGAGAATACCCGCCGGCACGCTCAGTTTGGCGAGCGCGTCGGAGCGGAAGGCGGCCGTCGCCAGCGAAAGGGATTTGCCGGTGAGACCCGCGAGTTCGCCCGCGGGAACCATGATGAGTGCCTTCGCACCCTCCGTCAGCACGAGGAAGCAAGCGACACCAGCGAGGCCCGCGGCACCGTGATTCTCCTTCGCAAGCCCTACGGCGACGCCGATGGCAAACAGCAGGCCGAGGTTTGAAAAAATCGCCTGACCTGCCGCCGCAACGAACGGCAGCAGCGGGGCGACGGCGGCACCGGTGTGTCCGGGCAGAGCATCCCAGATGTCGGGCTGGCCGAGGCGGAGCAGAATCGCAGCCACCGGCAGCACGGCGATCGGCAGCATGAGCGCGCGGCCCAACTGCTGAAGCGATTCAAGCACCGATTTCATGCGGCAAGTCCTTCGAATTGCTCAGCCACAAGTGCGCGCACACCTTGCGCAGAGGTTTGTTGCAAAGCCTGCTCCGCGGCGGCTTCGCAGCGCGCGATCGTCAGTGTACGGATGCTGTGTTTCAAGAGCGGAATGGTGGCGCCCGGCACGGACAATTCGCGTACGCCGAAGCCGATCAGCAAAGGGACGGCCGCGGAGTCGCCTGCCATGCCGCCGCACACCGCGACCGGCTTGTCAGATTGCCGTGCCGCGGCGGCAGTTTGCGCGATCAGCCGCAACACGGCCGGATGCAACGCGTCGGCTTGTTGCGCGAGCGACGGATTGGTGCGGTCCATCGCAAGCGTATATTGCGTGAGATCGTTGCTGCCGATGGAGAGGAAATCAACCTCGTCCGCAATTTCTGCTGCCATCAGCGCGGAAGCCGGCGTTTCGATCATCGCGCCAACGGCAACTGCAGGATCGAGGTTTTGCTGTCGCACAACTTCCGCCAGTATCTTGCGCACGGCTTGAATTTCTGAAATGGACGTGATCATCGGCAGCAGGATGCGGCACTGGCCAGCGGGCCGCACACGCAGGATGGCGCCCAATTGCCCACGCAACAGTTCGGGGTGAGCAAGGCTCACGCGAACGCCGCGGAGGCCCAAGGCCGGGTTCTCTTCCGGCGGCAACGGCAGGTAGGGAACCGGTTTGTCGCCGCCGACATCGAGCGTGCGAATGATCAGCGGCCTTCCGCCGAGCGCATCTGCAATGGCTTGATACGCGGCTGCCTGTTCCGCTTCATCCGGTGGCGTGGCGCGATCGAGGAACAGGAATTCGGTGCGCAACAGGCCGCAGCCTTCGGCGCCCGATTCCACCGCCACTCTCGGTTCAGCGGCATCGGCGCCGAGATTGGCAAACACCTCGATGCGCACGCGATCAGCCGTGCGGCACTCCTCCTGCGCATGGGTAAGCGCCAGCTTCAGTTTCTGCGCGCGCTGCTCGGCATTTGCGCGAACCGCGGCAACGGAAGCTTCGTCCGGATCGAGGCGAAGCAGACCAGCGTCGGCGTCGAGAATGGCGTTCGCGCCTTCCGCGATGTTCAGAACAGCGGGCCCCGTGGAGACCAACGCCGGAAGGTTCATGCCGCGGGCGAGGATCGCCACATGCGAAGTCGGGCCGCCGCGGGCCAGACACAGGCCTGCAATGCCGGACTGCTCCAGCTGCACGAGTTCGGAGGGCAGAACTTCGTCCGCGATCACGATAGACCCGCGCGGCATAGAGGCCGATTGCCGACCCCCGCCACTCAGGTGGGCGAGCAACTGCTGTTCAAGATCAATAAGATCATGCGCGCGCTCGCGCATTAGTGCGTCGCCACTTTGCTCCAGTGCTGTCGCTAGCCGACGGAGTTCGACGCGAACGGCGAACGCAGCACTTTTGCCTTCAACGATATTGTTGTGGGCAGCGCGCAGGATCTCCGGATCTTCGAGCAGCGAAATGTGCGCTCCGAGAATGCCGCGCCGCTCGCGGTCGCCATGCGCAGCCGTCAATTCCAGCCGTGTGCGAACCTCTGCCAGCGATTTTTCCAAAGCGGCTGTTTCGGTGGCGATGCCACTTCCTGCTTCGCGAACAGCGATCTCTGCGCGCTTGAACCACGCAACCGGACCATAGGCCGTGCCGGGAGAGGCGCAGACGCCACGCACGACACCTTTGATTTCGGCGGTCGCCGCTTTGGAGGCGGATCGTGAATCTAGAGTCGACGCCGGCGCACTGACCGGAGTCTCGCCCAGCCCCTTCTCGATGAGAGAGGCAAGGTCACGCGCCGCGTTTTCGGCATCGGCGCCATTGGCGCGCAGGGTGACGCGGTCGCCATGGCGCACGCCAAGCGACATGAGAGCCGCCACGCTGCGCGCGTTTACGGAGCGGTTGCGCACAGAGAGGGAGACCCCCGCGCTGAACCGCTTGGCGGCATTCGCAAGGACCGCAGCGGGCCGGGCATGAATGCCGTGCGCGAGACGCACCAGGGCCTCGCGTTCGACCGTTGCGTCGGGCTCAAAGGCAGAGGCCGCGCCGAGTGGCGCCACTTCCATCAGGAATTCACCGGTGGCGACGCGCTTGTCCAGTTCGCGCCGGGCAATCGTGAACGCATCGCCATTGGTGACGATGACCGGCGAAATCAGACTTTTGGCGCGCGAAGCTACGTAGTCGAGATCGAAGGCAATCAGCGGATCGCCGGTTTTGACGGTGCGGCCTTCGCGCGCGTGCAGGATGAAACCCTGGCCGCCCAGCGCCACCGTTTCCAGACCGATGTGAATGAGAATCTCGGCACCGTTGGGCGCGCGGATGGTGAGCGCGTGCGCGGCGGACGATGCGACGATACCGTCGCACGGCGCATGCAAAGTTGCCGAGACCGGATCGATCGCCACGCCGTCGCCCAGCAAGCGGTCGGCGAACACCGGGTCGGGCACTTCGTCCAGCGGCGCGACCCAGCCCGCCATCGGTGCGACAAGGACGAGGTTCGCCACGCGGCCTCCCTAACGCTGCGCCACACCGCTGCCGGGCAACGGCCGCACCCAATCGAGAACCCAGAGTGGATCGACGCCGTTTTGCGCAAACAGAAAGCAGAGATCGTGCACGCCGGTTTGCGCAGCGATCGGAGCGCGCAGCGTGGTCACCGCATTGTTGGCGCGGGCCGGCGCGAGCGGCATGTCCGCCAGCAAGGGCCCAGTGCACGAATCGAGATGCACTTCGAGCTCGCTATCGGGCGTTTGCGGGACATGGAATTTGATCAGGTTCACCTGGTCGCCGATCTCGAAATTAAAGGGCACCTGTCCGACGCCGGCTTCGATGTCGGCGATGCCCGCGAGGTCGGCGCCGCGGTAGATCCAGCACGGATTCATGATGTCCACCAGGAACACCGCGCGCGGGCCGGCAAGAGGCGCATCGTCTTCCAGATTGAGGGAGATCCGTTTGCTGCACAACTCGAGCTCCTGGCTGGTGCGGCGCTGCAGTGTGAGGGAATCCAGCGAGCGTGTAACGCTCGCCAGCATGCGATCGCCAGAGAATGTCGCGGCACTCAACTGCACAGGAAGCGGTAGCTTCAGCAAGCGGCGATAGCGGTCTGAGGAGGCGGTCGGTGGCGTTCCATCGGCTGTGTAGCGCAAATCGCCATACTGGGCCTGGTTGGATAGCGCCACCGAGGCCTGCGGAATCGCGTCGTCGCGATGTGCGGCAATCTCGGGCGCGAATGCGCTCGGCGCAAATGCGAGGCCTAGCGCTCGATAGCGGTCGAATTCCGGAGCGAGCCGCGTGAGAAAACCCTTCCAGTCGTGCGACCCCGGCGCGGCCCAACCAAGTTCGGCCAACGCCGCGGCGCGCGGGAAGGCCATGTAGTCCACCCGCTCCTCAGTGCGAATGTGCTCGGTCCAGATATTCGCCTGAACGCCGAGGATGTGTGCGCGTTGGTCCGCGGCAAGCGCGGCCGGCGACGGATCGAAATTGTAGACATCGGCCAGGGTGACGATCTGGCCACGGCCGGGCGGCTCATGTGCATCGCCGCTCTGACGGTTGTCCATGTAGAGCGTGGGCGCGGGCGTTAGGACGGTATTGCGGCCTGTTTTCGCAGCGGTGACAGCGCCGGCCACGCCGCGCCACGACATAATTGTCGTATCCGGTGGTGCGCCCCCGTCCAGGATTTCGTCCCAGCCGATCACGCGCCTGCCGTGCGCCGTTAGAAAGCCGCCGATACGCTGCACGAAATAGCCTTCCAGCGCCTCTTCGTTCGCAAGCCCGAGTTCGTGCATGCGTGCCTGAATGGCGGGCGAGGTTTTCCACTGAGTCTTCACCGCCTCGTCGCCGCCGATGTGAATGTAGAGGCTGGGAAAAACCGCCATCACCTCGGCAAGGACATCCTCCAGAAATGCGAAGGTGGACTCGTCGGCATTGTAGAGATTTGGATAGATGCCCCAGTCGCTCGGAACCTGCACGGGCGGATGATCGAGTAAACCAAGCTTCGGATATGCGACGATCGCTGCCGTCGAGTGGCCAGGCATTTCGATTTCCGGCACGACGGTGATGTTGCGGGCGGCGGCATAGGCCACGATCTCGCGCGCTTCGGCTTGTGTGTAGTAACCGCCGTAAAGGCGAGGAGCATGCGTGGCGGGATCAATGTCAGCCGCGGGCGCCGCTCCGGCCGGAACACGCCAGGCGCCGATTTCGGTCAGTCGCGGGTACTTCTTTATCTCCAGCCGCCAACCCTGGTCATCCGTCAAATGCCAGTGCAGCACGTTCAACTTGTGCAGCGCCATCGCATCGATGAACGATTTGATGAAAGACGGCGATTGGTAGTGCCGCACTGAATCCAGCAACAGACCTCGCCAGGCGAACCGCGGTGCATCGTCAATGTGCAACGCCGACAGCGTGACCGCGCCCCGACCTGGCGTCTGCGTCATCAACTGCCACAGCGTCACGCAGCCGTAGAGCAGGCCGGCCGTTTGACCGGCGGAAATCGTTATGCCGCCGGGTGTGACGTCCAACCGGTAGCCCTCCTTGCCGGTCGCAGACGGATCGGCAAGACGTTTGAGCACGATGACGCCTGCAACCGGTTTCGGCTGCGGATGCAGAGCAAGACCCTGTGCCCGCTGCATCAGATCCATGAAGTAGTTGGCGACACCTTTGGCGGCATCGTCCGCGGGATCGTAAACGATCGCCGCGCCGTCGCTGACAACAAGGCTGCCGGAGTGCATGTCCGTATGCTGAGGCAGCGGGATGACGGGAGGCGGGGAAGCGAACAACCCGGCAAACCAGTCGGCAGGGCCGGCGGCGCAGGATGCAAGCCACGGGATGGCAAGCAGCAGAACCGCACCGCGAAGGCATTGGCGAGACTTTGCCGTCATCGTCGCTACTGTTGCCCACCTTCGGGCGCAAAAACGAGGGGCGGAGTGACGAACCGCCAACCCGCCCCAGTTTTCCCCCCCGCCGGCCAAAAGCCGGCGCCCGTTTCGGACCCTCTGAATGGGCCCGCTTGTCAGTACTTCATCCGCACACCGAAGAAGAACTGCCGCCCGTTATCGTAGAAGGCGCGCGGCTGTGTCGGGTTATCCGCATAGTATTTGAGGACCTCATCCGACAGGTTCAAAGCATCGAAGGTAAGTGCGATGTTGTCGGTCACATTGTAGCTGACCGAGGCGTCGAGGCTGCCGATCGAAGCTTCGTTCTCAGCCGTGCTGCGGTCCAGCCCGATCAGCACGTTGGAACGCCACGTCCAGGCGAGGCGGGCGCTGAACCAGCTGTTTTCGTAGTAGCCGGTGAGGTTGTAGGTGTTCTTGGCATCTCCGATCAGCGGCCCACCGCCGGATTCGTGACCGTCGGCATAGGTGTAATTGGTGATCACGCCGAAGCCGTTCCAGATCGGCTGCTGCCAACTGATCTCGACGCCTTTGTCCGTGCCGCTCGAATTCTGGGGCGAAGTGATATCGTAGCTGGACAGCACCTGATGGTGCTCCTGGCCCGAGAGCGTGGCGTTCACATACGTCGCCTGGTGCGTCCCGAACGTCACGTACGACGTCAGGTCCATGTAGAATGCGTCGACCGACAGCAGCGACGCGTCTCCGAAATACCACTCCCAGGTGGCGTTGTAGGTCCAGGCGCGCACGGGCCTCAGATCCGGATTGCCGCCCGTACCGGTCAGGATGGTGTCGTTCAGCGACACCGCCCCGCCAAGTGCGCTGTAGTCGGGCCGGGCGATCACGCGGGCCACGGCAGCGCGCAGCTTCATGTCGTCCGTCAGATCGTAGTTGAAGTTCGCGCTCGGCAGCGGATCCCAATACGTATGGCGAACCGGCACGGTATCGAAATTGCCGTAAGCGTTGGGCGTGCCGTTCGCGTCCGTCACGAAGGTCGTGACGTTTTCCTGGGTTCGAACGACGCGCACACCGGCATTGCCGGTCCAGCGGGGCCCGGTGAAGTTCAGCATGGCGTACGCGGCGAGATCCTTTTCGTTGACCTCGAATTCGCCCGGCCAATACTCGAACAGCGACGTGTAGGGCGTCACCTGCGGCATGACGGCGGCCTGGATCTTCTTCGGATCCGCCAGCCAGATATTCGTCAACATGCCGGGAATCCTGAACGCACTCGCGAAGTCTCCGGGATAGCGTCCGTCGGCAACCATCGTCGACGGCGTGCCCGGACAAGCGAAGAAGCACGTGCCCCGATCGAAGCCCGTCACGGTGCGCGTGTGGTCGGAATAGCGCACGCCGAACTTGACGGAATCCAGTGGTCCGCCGCCGAGCTCGCGTTCGATATCGGCCTGGGTGTAAAACTCCTTGTCCACGGCGGTGAATTGGTCGCTCCACGCCCAGTCGTTGTGGAAGTCCGCCGGGTTGGTGGTGTCGATATTGGGGAAACTGACGGCCGCGACGCCGTGGGTCATATCGTATGACACGCCGGTCAGGGCATCGCTTTCCCAGGTCGGCTGCGACGGCGTCAGGCCCTTGCCTTCGGTGTAGCCCAGCTTGCCGTGCACGGTCCACAAATCGTCGGGCCGCCAGACCGCGTCGCCATCGAGATACCAGGTCTCAGCCGCAGCGCCGGGGCGATAAATGGAGTCCTCGACCACGCCGTCCACCGGACAGGGAATCGGTCCGGTGCCTGCGGGGGAATTGTTCGCGCACAATCGCTGCTGCGGATTGTTGGGATCGCGATGCGTCGGCGACGAGACAGGAAACCTCGCGGCGACGACGGTATTGTCCCTGACGGTGTAGCTCGAGGGGATGTTGTTGTTGAATTCGTTGGTGTTCCACGCCATGAAGTTAGTGTTGAAATTGTCGGCGTCGAGGTGCGAGTAGAACCCGCTGGCGGTAAAGTCCAAGTGGTTGTCGGGCCGGATCTGAACGCTGATGTCCCCGCCTTCGCGCTTGCGTGTTTGCAGGAAAAGAGCCGAACCGATCAGATTGGGGTAGAGTACGTTGTATAGGTCTGGATGCGCCTTGAGGAGGTTAATCTGCCCGCCCTTGGTCGGATCACAGCCGCTGCTCGGGTTGCCGGGCGTGTTCAGTGTGCAGGTGATGGGCGAATAGCCCAGGAACTCCTGTCCGTCGCGGCGGAGGTCCCGCTCTTCATAAAAGCCCTGCACCATCACGCCGAAGGTGCTGCTGTCGTTTTGCCACGCTAGCAAGGCATTCAACTGCGGATCCGTCTTGCCCGGCAGATCGGAATAGACAGCCTGCGCAGATGCTTCCACCGTGTACGGCCCTTTGAAGTCCAGCGGTTTGTGCGTGACGATGTCGACGGAGCCCGCAACGCCGCCTTCGACGTAGTCGGCTTCCTGAGCCTTATAGACGTTGACCTGATTGACGATCTCCGACGGGAACAGCGTGAAACTCACGCTGCGGCCGACGGTCTGGAACTGATCGAGGATGAACCAGTCGCCGGTCGCCACCGAGTGGCCATCGACCGTGGTCTGCGTCAGGCTGGGATTGGTGCCGCGCAGCGCGATGCGGTCGTTTTCGTCGAAGCCGCCTTCGCCGGAGGCTTGCGAGAATGTGTTGACGCCGGGCACGCGCTGCAGCGCGTCCGCCACGTTCTTGTCCGGCAGCTTGCCGATGTCTTCCGCCGACACCGAATCCATGATGGTGACGGAATTGCGCTTGACTTCAATGGATCGCTGCGCCGAAGCGCGGATGCCGGTGACGACGATCTCTTCGACCGGCGAACCTTGCCCGTAAGCC
>DIZC01000125.1:14302-25071 GCA_002429315.1 Alphaproteobacteria bacterium UBA6038 | reverse complement strand
GAGGGATTCGAACCCTCGATACCCTTGCGGGTATGCCGCATTTCGAGTGCGGTGCTTTCAACCGCTCAGCCACCTGTCCCACCGGGCCGGCGACGATACTGTCCACCTTCCATCGCCGCAAGAAGCCGGCTAGCGCGGCGGTGAGATCCAGTCAACCATCGCGCTGGCGCCGGCGCCACGGGCCAGCAGGGGCAGGATTTCGGCGCTCGCCGCTTCCATTTCAAGATCCAATCCATGGGGCGGATTGACGACGAGCACACCTGCTGCCGACAGGCGATCGCCCGATGAGTCCGTGTGATCCACGTCGATGGTGAGAGAGAGGAGCTTCAGCGGCCCCGCGCTCCTTAGCTCGCCGGCAAAGGCTTCAATTCTCGATTTCACTTTCAACGGGTGCCAGATCGGGAAAATTCCGGTGGGGAACCGGCGGTAGGCGCCCGCGAACGCGGTCGCGAGAGTCTCCATCTCATCCGTCTCTTCGTAGGAGGGATCGAGCAGGACAAGGCCGCGGCGCTCCGGCGGGGGCAAAAGCGCGTTGAGCTGCCGATATCCATCGCCGCACACCGCATGCGCATTTCGAAACGGCGCCAGCGCGCGCCGAAGCGACTCGAACTCCTCCGGATGCTTCTCGATGGCGATCAGGCGGTCCCGTTCGCGCAGCAGCTGCGCTGCAATCAGCGGCGAGCCGGGATAACGATCCGAGAATGCGTCGACGATCTCGAGATAGCAGCGGAGCGCCGGCGTTCGGACGGGCGCACCTCGCAGTTTGGCGATTCCCTCTCCGGCCTCGTTCGTCTTCACCGCTTCCGGTCCGGCGAGGTCATAGAGCCCGCCCCCGGCATGGGTATCGATAATTGCAAACGGTTTGCCCTTCTTCCTCAGGTGCAACAGAATCGCCACCAGCGCCACATGCTTGTGCACGTCGGCAAAATTCCCGGCGTGATAGGCATGGCGGTAATTCATTCACGCCCGGTCCGGCGCGGGCGCGGCACCAGCTCGCCGCCGCAATTGGGGCAGACGTGATCCATCGCGCGTCCGCAAGCGCGGCAGAACGTGCATTCATAGCTGCAAATGAACGCCTCGTCGGTGTCGATCGGCAGCGCCGCTTCGCATCGCTCGCACCTGTCCTTCATTTGCAACGCCATCTTCACCTCCGGTTCTTTCGGTTTCCTTGTAGCAGGCGATCCACCTTGGCCTGCAGCGCGCGGGCATCGAAGGGCGCACGCACTTTCGCATCGTTGTCGAAATAGACGAACACGTCGCGCCGCGCCGCGGGTGCCTTCTTCGCATGCGCGCAGTCGCCATCGCGCAGCTCGCCCCCCTGCGACCATGCCACGATGCGCGCGGCCCAAAGATCGAGCGCCTCGGATTCATAGCCGCTCGCGTAGAGCTGCTCGGAGCCGTGTAGCCGGCAATAGACGAAATCCGCCGTGACATCGAACAGCAGCGGCCAATCGACTGTGTCCGCCACGACCAATGCCACGTCATGCTCGCGCAACAGATCGATGAACTGCGGACAGCGGAAGCTGTCGTGACGGATCTCCACGGCATGGCGCAGCGGGCGGTCGGCGTCGGTGCGCAGCCAGGCGCGCCCTTTGATCCGGTGATCGTGTTTGCGTGCGAGGCGCGCCGCCGAGCGCGTCTCGCGCGGCAGCTGCGTGAAGAACGTGGCCAGCTTCTCCGGATGGAAGCGGAAATTGGGCGGGAATTGCCACAGGATGGGCCCCAGCTTCGCGCCCAGCGCCAGCACGCCGTTGCCGAAGAAATTGGCGAGCGGCGTTTCCGCGCGCGTGAGCTTCAGCATGTGGGTGATGAAGCGCGGCCCCTTCACGGCGAAGACGAAGCCGTCCGGCGTCTGGTCGCGCCAGGCGGTGAAATACGCCGGCCGCTGGAGCGAATAGAACGTGCCGTTGATCTCAATGGTGCGGAAGGCTTGGGAGGCGAACTGGAGCTCGTCCTTCTGCCGCAGACCTTGCGGATAGAACACGCCGCGCCATCCCTTGTATCGCCAGCCGGAAATCCCGATGCGGATATCGCCTCGCTTCATGGTGACGTGCAAACGCGCGCCATCAGCGGGGGTTCACCGGCGGCCGAGGCGGCCCGTAGCTCCGTCCGAGCGCTTTGAGTTGTGTCAGACAAAACAGTGGCTACGCTAGCCTCATGAAGTTGACGGCATCTCAGCTGGCCGAAATTCCATACCTCGATACCGAGGCTGTTGCGGGCCGGTCCCTGTTGCTCATGCCGCTGTGGGATGGAGAAAGGTGGAATCAATGGATCGAAGGACCCGACGGAAAGATGATTCGACTGCAAATGGTCGATGCCGCCCTCTCGCACTATCTGGCAAAGAAATCTGCTCGACCGGATGATCTTCATATCCCGTTTTTTGATCTAGCGTGGCAGCGCGCGAATTATCCCTCAGTTAGCCGAGCGGTGCTCGGTATTAGCCACGACTTTCATATGATAGCCACCTGCGCCGCGAAGCTACGTCACTACTACGAAACCAGAGACAGGATAGACAACGTACTGCTTCGTTCGTTCGTGCAAAGCGAACTTGAATATCTAATTACGGTTTCGCGGTCGATCTACGATCTCTTGCAAGAGACGATTGCTCGCCTTTGGAACGGGCATGCCAAATTGAACGACGAGAGCAGCGAGCGTAAGCGCAAGAGAAATCCATTGCCCGAGACGTTTCGACGGGTCGTGGTTGCGAACGATAGTACGCGAACCAGTGAAGCCATCGCGGAAAAGTATGCATTGCCCCGCGGTGTGGCGGAGCAATATATCAACTATGCGCCGTTTTTCCTTACGCTTCGCAGCGCACGAGATGCCATCGTTCACGGTGGCAAAAGCGTTGATATGATTTTCTCAACGGAAAAAGGCTTTTGCGTTGATCCCAAGATCAAACCGTTCTCGGATTTCAACTGGACCGAGGTGCACCAGTACAATGAAAATATCGTATCGCTTTACCCCTGGGTCGCACACGTTGCGATGCACGCTCTTGGAGCCTGCACGGAATTATTGGGCACTCTGGCCGCATCGATCCAGCTGCCTAGGGAGGTTGCACCCGGATATCGTGTCTTTTTGCGTGATCCTTCCAATCCCGCCTTAGCCGAATTGGTAGAGGTTTCAGAGGGAAAGCGCATTTGGTGGAGTAATTGAGTCCCGATCTGAGAGACCGCCAACTGCACGCCCGTTAGGGGAGCACTTTGACGCCGACGTGTACCGTTATAAAGGAAGCAAGTCTAGCGTACCCAGGTCGGACGCGAATCAAGATGACCCTTACGGTCGCTAGATTTTGCTGCTTCGCGCGTGATTCAAGGCCTTAGATGAGCGGTATGCGTCGCCTTATCATTCGGGGATCCGCCGCCGTAGAGTCTAGGTTTCCCGCAGGCGAAATTCGGCAATGAGATGAGGCCTCGCCGCAAGAAGCATTTCAAGATGACTCTCAGGCCACATCTCGATACGCAGAGCGTGGTCCGCTTTGTTGTGACGCTCGATCGCGTCCACTGCATCTTGGGAAAAACGGCCACTTGTGGCTATGATCAATACATCCACGCGGGGCTCGCCCCATAGCTGCATCTGTTCCTTCAAAGTCGCCACTTCAGCCACGGATACACTCTTTTGCAGCCAGTGCTTGCACTGGATGATGACGCGGCTTCGCAAACTCCCGGCCAGACTATCCTTCGTTAACCGAGTGACCGAAAGGTCACGCCCCCTATCCGCAGCTCGCGTTTGCATGAGCCACTCTGGGTTCTCATAGCCATGCTCACTCGAAATGAGGGCGAAGATCAACCGTTCGAAATCCTCGTCGCTCAGCTTTGACCAGTTTAGTTTCGTCGGAATTGGTCCTGTTGGCTTGGCTGAAACCAGACTGGCCAGATCAGCCACTTGAACCGGGATCGGATCGTCCTCGCCAAACATACCTTTGCGAAGCACGGCCTTAACATGGGGCCAGTCTACCTCTTCAATGTCGTAAAAGTCGTGCAACTTAGCAAAGCGTAGGTGCCGCCTGAGATCGCTCCACCGCTCTGCCCTCGGTACACTACTTCCCAGCAGGGTATCTATTTGTTGTATGTGATCCCTTAGAACGCTCCACTCTGGGCCTGACACATCGGCGTTTGCGTCGTGATGTTCGAGCATCCGATGGAGTTGCCTTACGTCGGCGTCGACCAAATCGATCAGGGCATTTAACGCATCATTTATAAGCACCCGCCGAGTCTTGTTAAATAAGAAGCGATATTGACGCAGCTCGCGCCCAGGCTCCTCCAATACCCTCTCAAAGCTGACCTTCGCCATAGGGTCATCAGCAAACTCCATGATGTCAAAACGATTTTGGGCAATCACGTCGAGGTCTTCAAATGCCAGCGTCGGCTTCCATCCATCGATAGGAGGAAGGTGTCGGAGAATTTCTTCAGCCGAACGGCAAAGGTCCTCATATTTTGGATTCGCGCCGAACCTTATCCCGGAGGGAATTTCCGCGTAAATTTGGTCCCAGAGTCGTTCAAGCTTTCCGAGATTAGCCTCTACAGCCTCGAACTGCTGCAAAGCGTCTGCAATTGACGGTGCGCTCATGTGTGATCGTCCGGCGCGTTGGTGCCCCTGGCCGGACTCGAACCAGCACGCCCGTGAAGGCAACAGATTTTGAGTCTGCCGCGTCTACCATTCCGCCACAGGGGCACGCGTCGGATCATTGAAGGAATGGGGCCGCGATCATAGCGCCGCCCCAAGCCCGGTCAACAAACGCGGCGCGCTTCAGGTGCCATTGGTGGTGGCGACCAGGGCCTTGTCCTCCTGGAGACGGCGCTCGAATTTCAGGAATTCGTAATAGCCGCAATGGGCCACTTCCGGATAGCCGCGGCACGCCAGCGGCCGGGCTTCGTAGATCGTGCAGTTGCGCTTCTCGGTGTCGAAGAACTGACAGACGCGGCCGAAATGCACGTCGGCCTTGCGCCGCATGGTCATCGGCTCGTCCTCGCGCGGCACGGTGTACTTCTTCTTCGCCTCCCGCACGCCGATGCCGAAGTAGCGCGCCAAGCGCTCGATGTCGCGCTTGTTCAGCGGGATGATCGGATAGGAGCAGCAATAGCCCGGGCACTTGGCGCAATTGTAGCTCTTGCGCACGTTGGGAGTACTCACCGCCACCACCCTTTGGGGATTCGCGTTGGGTCTATAGATGCACACGGCGCGCCGGTTAAGGCAATGGACGTTCGAAAGCTCCTGATCGTCGGCAGGGTGATTCTTGCCGCGGCCGGCGTGTTGTGGCCGTGGCTTTCCCGCGTGGGGCTCGGGCGCCTGGCGGGCGATATCGCCATCCAAAGACAGAATTTCTCGTTCTACTTCCCGGTCATCACCTGCCTTGCGATCAGCGTCGTGCTGACCCTTCTCTTTTGGCTGTTCCGGAAGTAAGAGCGGGTCCGCATCCTAACCGTCCGATTCCCATGACCTTGCGCCCGATCCGCCGAGCCCTGCTTTCCGTTTTCCACAAGACGGGGCTGGTGGATTTCGCCCGCGCGCTGGCCGCGCGCGACGTGGTGCTGATCTCCACCGGCGGCACCGCCAAGGCGCTGCGGGACGCTGGGCTTGCGGTGACCGACGTATCGGACGTCACCCAATTCCCGGAGATGCTGGACGGGCGGGTGAAGACGCTGCACCCGAAAATCCATGGCGGGCTGCTCGGCATGCGCGACAACGCCGCGCACGCCGCCGCCCTGCGCGAGCACGGCATCGAAGGCATCGATCTGCTGGTCTCGAACCTTTATCCGTTCGAAGCCACCGTGGCCAAAGGCGCGGGCTTTGAAGAGACCATCGAGAACATCGACATCGGTGGGCCGGCGATGATCCGCGCCGCGGCCAAGAACCACGAATACGTGACGGTGGTGGTCGATCCGGAGGATTACGCTACGGTGCTTGCGGAGCTGGAGGCTCATGGCGGCGCGACCACGCCGGCGCTGCGGCGCAGGCTCGCGCAGGCGGCTTATGCGCGCACCGCCGCCTACGATGCGGCGGTCTCGAACTGGTTCGCGGGCGAGCTAACGAAGGACGGCGAGACGGAGCCACCGCGATACCGGAGCTTTGCCGGGCGGCTGAAGCAGAAGCTGCGCTACGGCGAGAATCCGCACCAGCAAGCCGCCTTCTACGGGACAGGCGAGAAGCGCCACGGCGTCGCCACGGCGCAGCAACTGCAAGGCAAGGAACTCTCCTACAACAACATCAACGACACCGATGCCGCCTACGAACTGGTGGCGGAGTTCGATCCCGCAATCCCGGCCTGCGCCATCATCAAGCATGCCAATCCCTGCGGCGTGGCGCTCGGTGCATCACTTGCCGACGCCTACCGCAAGGCGCTGGCCTGCGATCCGGTCTCCGCCTATGGCGGCATTCTCGCCTTCAACCGCGCGCTGGACGGCGAAGCGGCCGAGGAAATCGCCAAGCTGTTCACGGAAGTGATCATCGCGCCGGATGCGGATGAAAATGCGCGTCGTATTCTCTCGCGCCGCGTCAATCTGCGGCTGCTGGTGGCGGGCGGCCTGCCCGATCCGGCGGCGTCCGGCCTCACCTTCAAATCGGTGTCTGGTGGCTTCCTCGTGCAGAGCCGGGACAATGGCCACATCTCGCGAACCGAGCTGAAGATCGTCACCAAGCGGCAGCCGAGCGAAACCGAACTGGCCGACATGCTGTTTGCCTTCACCGTGTGCAAGCACGTGAAGTCGAACACCATCGTCTACGCCAAAGGCGGACAGACGGCCGGCATCGGCGCGGGCCAGATGAGCCGGGTGGATTCGGCCCGAATCGCCGCGATGAAAGCCAAGGAAGCCGCGCAGGCCGCCGGCTGGCCCCAGCCGCTCACCATCGGCTCGGCGGCGGCGTCAGACGCGTTCTTCCCCTTCCCCGACGGACTGCTCGCCGTGGCCGAAGCAGGCGCCACCGCCGTCATCCAGCCCGGCGGTTCCATTCGCGACGAGGAAATCATCAAGGCGGCCGACGATGCGGGGCTCGCCATGGCCTTCACCGGCATCCGCCACTTCCGGCACTGACCTAATATCCTCCCCCGCTTACGGGGGAGGTGGATCGGCGCGCTAGCGCGGAGACGGTGGGGGGACGTCCCCCCTTCGCCTCACTTCTTCGGCACCTCCCCCGTAAACGGGGAAGGATAGCTATCCCGAACGCTCGTTTGGCTTACACCGCTATCGCGCGTTCTTCTTTCACCCAGAACATCCACAGCCAGCCGAGAACGAGCAGCGCGGCGACCGCCACCATTCCGCCGCGCTGCGAATGCGTCCACGAGGTCAGCAGCGCGACGCTCACCGGCGCAAAGAATGTGGTCGCCGTTCCGGACAGCGACATCAGGCCGAAGAACTCGGTCATTTTCTCGAACGGCGCGATGCGGGCCATCATGGTGCGGGTGTTCGCGTAGCCCGCCACGATGAACAGCGCATTGCCACAGGAGAGCGCCAGAAAGATCAACTGCGGCCAAGTGGCGAACAGCGCGAACGGCAGCGCGGGAGGTGCATGCACATCGTAAGGGATGAACCAGAGGATGCGGTCCGGTCCCATGGTGAGACTCAGGCTGAAGGTCAGCGCCGTTCCGCCGATGCTGATCAGGAGCGCGCGCTTGGAGCCGAGCCTGGTGTCGAGCCAGCCGCCGAGAAACCCGCCCAGTGTCGCAAAGAAGATCAGGACGATCCCATAGACGGTCATTGCGAACGCGCCCAAATGGAATGTGCCGGCGGCATAGATGCCGGTGAAGGTCAGCACCCCGGTCATGCCGTCGTTGAACAGCGAACGCGCGCCGATGTAGTGAGCCACGTTGCGATAGTGCTTGAGACTGCGGACCGTCTTGAGCACGGCGCGGATGCCGTCACGAATGGCGCGGGTGAGCGGCAGGCCGGTGCGCGGGCGGTCGGGCGTGAACAGAAACAACGGCAGCGCGGCGACCAGCATCCACACCGCCGAAATTGGCCCCGCCAGGCGCTCCGGCTCGTGCGCCGCCTGACTAAGGCCGAACAACGGATGTGTCGGCAACAGGAACGCCGTCAAGAAGAAGACGAGAAGGACAAATCCGCAGCCGCTGCCCAGCGCAAACGCGAGACCCGACAGACTGCCCATGCGCGAATGCGTCGCAACAGCCGGCAGCATCGCGCCGTGGAACGCGTTCGAGAATTCGAACACCACATTGTTGGCGGCGATCATCGCGCTCACCAGAAAGATCTGCATCGCGGTGGAATCCGGCACGCCGAACCACGTGCCGGCGAAGCTGATCACCATGAGCGCGGTGAACAGCGCGAGCCATGGCTTGCGTGGGCCGCCCTTGTCGGCAATGGCGCCGAAGAAAGGCGAGAGGAGCGCGTTCGCGTAGCCGGCATAGGCGGTGAGATCGCCCCACAGCGCCTGGCCGCGCACCGGATCGCGCATCATCACCGTCGCGAAGAAGGGCGAGATGATGTAGATCTGGAAGATCACGTTCGGGTCGCGCGCGCCTTCGTACAGTGCCCACGCCCATTGTCCGAGCCGGCTCGCAGCCCGCCCGCCTTCGGCCGAAACGTGCAGACCGGCATGCGCCAGTTGCGCCACGCCGGCGGCATCGGCAATCGCAGCTTCCGCCGGAAGCGCAATCAGTTCGGGCGTGCCCGGCGCATCGGAGCCGACCCTTCGTGCGCTCATACGGAGGTGGCGCGCTCTTCCCGCACGAAAAACATCAGCACCAGTCCGATGGAGAGAAACAGCGTCTCGCCAAGAAGGCCGATGCGCTGGCTGTGCGACACGGCGGTGAGCCATCCGACGAAGCCGGTCGCCAGAAATGTCGTGGAAGTTCCAGACAGCGAGTAAAGCCCGAAGAACTCGGTCATCTTCTCGACCGGCGCGATGCGCGCCAGCATGGTGCGGCTGTTGGCATAGCCCGCCGTAATCAGCACCGCCGTGAAATTCACGATCATCAGGAAGATGATCTCGGGCCAGGTGTTGAAGAACGGCAGCGACCACACCTTCGACGCGTGCACGTCCCACGGGATGAACCACAGAATGCGATCTGGCGCCATGGTCAGCGCCACCAGCCCCGCAATCGTCGTGCCGCCAATGCTGATGAAGATGGCGCGCTTGGAACCTAAGCGGTTGTCGAGCCAGCCGCCGAAGAATCCGCCGATCACCGCGAAGATGCTGAGTTCGATGCCGTAGATCAGCAACTGGATCGGCCCCCAGTTGAAGACGCTGGAGGCATAGATGCCGCCGAAGGTGAGCACCGCTGTCATGCCGTCATTGAAAAACAATCGGGCGAGCAGGTAAGCGCCGACGTTGCGATAATGCTTTAGACTCCTAACCGTGCGGACGACGCTTTTCACGCCCGCAATCGCCGCCGCCAGGAGACGCACCTTGCCCTTCGGCCGGTCCGGCGTGAACAGAAACAGCGGAAGGCTGAACAGGAGAAGCCATATTGCGGAGGCCGGACCTGCAAGCCGCTCGTCCTCGTGCAACGTCGTGTTGTCGATGCCGAACAGCGGATGCGCCGGAATGAAACTCCAATCCACTTTTCCCGGCAGAGAAAAGGCCACCAGCATAAAGGTGATCAGCAGGACGCCGGCCGCATTCGTGAGTGCCAGCGCCAGGCCCGAAAGTCCGGCGACATTTCGCGGTTGCGCCACCGTCGGCAGCAGCGAATTGTGGAATACCGCTGAGAACTCGAACGAAGTGTTGGCGAACGCCACCAGCGCGCCGACGAAAAACAACGCCATGCCTGTCGAGTGAGGTTTCGCGAACCACATCAGCAGCGACGCGCCGGCCAGCAGCACCACATAGAAGCCGATCCATGGCTTGCGCCGGCCGCCGGCATCGGCAATCGCGCCGAGGAACGGCGCCAGCGCCCCGACCATCAGCCCACCGCAAGCGGCGATCAGACCCCACAGCGCCTGGCCGCGCACCGGATCGCCCACCACCGTGCGGGTGAAATAGGGCGAGAACAGATAAATCGTGACCAGCAGCACATAGGGGTTGCGTGCCCACTCGAATACCGCCCACGAAATCTGCCCGATGGGGCTCGCGGCCCGGTGCCCGGTGGCGGAAAGCTCGTGCGGCTCGCGGAGCCAGCTCGCCCATCCGGCGCCTTGCGCCGCTGCCGTGGCCGCCGGATCGCCCGAGAGCTCGCCCACCGAAGCCGGAATGGTTTCGTCGGCCAGCTCGCGGTTGGCGGATGTCACCGGCGATCACTCCCAGAGCATTCCGGTCTCATGGCCGGCAGCCTTTGGAGCCTAGCAGGGCATCTGGTAAGAGCAAATTCGAGGCGCGCCGCCCTTACTGGAGCGTGACATGCCGGCGAAGAAGCCGCTCGTGATCGTCACCCGCAAGCTGCCCGATCCGATCGAGACGCGGATGCGGGAGCTGTTCGACGCGCGGCTCAATCTCGACGACAAGCCGATGGACGAAGCGGCGCTGGCGGAGGCCGTCCGCACGGCGGACGTGCTGGTGCCCACCGTCACCGACCGGATCGACGCCCACGTCCTTTCCGCCGCCGGCGAGCGCCTGAAGCTCATCGCCAATTTCGGCAACGGCGTCGACAATATCGACGTGCGGGCGGCACTCGCCCGCGGCATCACCGTCACCAACACCCCCGGCGTGCTCACCGAAGACACCGCCGACATGACCATGGCGCTGATCCTGGCGGTGCCGCGGCGACTGGTGGAAGGCGTCAAGGCGCTGGAGATGGACCAGTTCCGCGGCTGGTCGCCATGCTGGATGCTGGGTCACCGGTTGTGGGGCAAGCGGCTCGGCATCGTCGGCATGGG
>DIZC01000125.1:0-13989 GCA_002429315.1 Alphaproteobacteria bacterium UBA6038 | reverse complement strand
GCCTTCGGCCTGCAGATCCACTACCACAACCGCAAGCCCGTGGCGGCGGCGATCGAGCGCGAGCTCGAAGCCACTTACTGGGAGAGCCTGGACCAGATGCTGGCGCGGATGGACATCGTGTCCGTCAACTGCCCGCACACCCCGGCCACCTACCGCCTCATCTCGGCGCGGCGGCTGAAGATGATGAAGCCTTCGGCCACCATCGTGAACACCGCCCGCGGCGAGATCATCGACGAGGAGGCGCTGGCGCGGATGCTGGAGACCGGCCAACTGGCGGGCGCCGGGCTGGACGTGTTCGAGCACGAGCCCGCGATCGATCCCCGGCTGCTGCGCCTCAAGAACGTGGTCCTGCTGCCGCACATGGGCTCGGCGACACTCGAAGGCCGGCTCGACATGGGCGAGAAGGTCATCGTCAACATCAAGAGCTTCGTGGACGGCCACAAGCCGCCCGACCGGGTGATCCCGACGATGCTTTAGGCGCTCGCCGCCTGGTCAACATTTTGCATGTCGCGCCGTGCGGCTATCGTCCAATGGTTCGGGGTCGTCTCGCACTGACCTCTATCTCGCGTTCATGTCTCCTTTCGCTGTAGTGCCGGAGCCCCGGCCATGACGGACGGGCGCAAAGTTCCCATTCGAACCTCCGAGAAACCGGGAGGGGTGTCCCAGCAAAGTCCCCATTCGTTTGTAAAAAATGGGGGGTGGGGTCCCCCCATTTCCGCGCGATACCAGATGTTGTGGTTTCCGCAGTGCGGGAGCAGTCGAATTCACGGATTCGCGCATTTCGCGTGCGGCACGCCGCACCTGGACGCTCCACGCCGGAGGTGTCGGGCGCACTCCTTTCGGCCTTCGCGGCAGGCAATGGATGTCGCTCATGCGCGGATTATAAGGCCGTTCCGGCGCTGGTACGCGCGCGCGGCGGAAATAATTTTAGATCGTTGTTCGGCCACGTGTTTTGGAGCTTCGGGTGGGGAACGGCGCGGTAAAAGCTTGCGCACAAGGCACCCTGCACCTTCGCCACCGAGCCGCGCAGCAGCGCGTTTTCACTGCAGGAAAAATATCCGTTCTGAGCAATGTGCAGATTGCCGTTTGCAATCACGATGGAGCGGCCGTCTGTCACCACTCCGCCGTCGGCGCCCGGCAGCTTCGCACGGTTGGTTAGTGCCCAATTTACTGCATCGAAGGCCTTTTGCACTGCATTCTGCAGGACAGTGGGAGTATCGGTACGCGGCACGGCGTCCGCCGCACACCCTTCAAAGTGGGTTTCGTCAACATAGCAGGACGTGACCCCCATGATTGTCACCGCCGCATCCGGGACGCCGTACCACGCCAGATGCACCGGGCCGGAGAATTGGCGATACCAGCACGGATGTGTTGCGCCGCTGCCAGTGTTATTTCCGACTAATATGACGCCATCATCGTCATCGGTAAGATGGTTGCACTTCCCTGCGCCTTCAGTTCCGTTTTGAAAGAATTCACCTCCGCCGCCATCTCCATTCGACAGTCTTCCATCAACGATAGCATGGGCGGCGCTGCCGGTGTAATTTCGCAGGTCATTAAAAGTCCCAAATTCCAGCACACTAGGCTGGCCATGCGCATTGATAATGTCTAACAGCGCCGCAATGGTGAGCGCCTTGAGAGCTATCCCCCGCATTTTTCCCCCTTCGTAATTCCGGCTAGGGCCTCAATTCGTAAATCACACCTTCGCCGAATGCTCCCCCGATATCTGTCGTACCAAGAACGTGGCCGCTGCCATCCCGCGAAAGTCCCACGGACGGTCCTTCGCCGTCAGAGCAGGCGGGTTGAGAACAGAACCTATGAAGTATCCGTAGGGTTGAGCCCGTCAGTTCATAAGCAATACCGCCGCCGCTTGGCGATCGATCAATATCGTTACCGCCGCCCTCTTCTGTCGTACCAAAAACGTTTCCTGTTTCGTCCAGCAAAGGCGTTCCAAAGGGATAAGACCCATCCTTGCAATCCTTCAACTGACAAAAATTGTACAGCACCGTTTCCTGAGATTGCGCGCCGTTTGGTGTCAGCTTGAACAGAACCCCCCCGAGGGCGTTTTTGCGCGGGCTGCCGCCGGACTCGGTGATACCGATCAGGTTGCCTGTCGCGTCTTGAGCCAAGCTAGCGGTGGGAAAAATTCCATCCGCGCATCGCGCCGCTGAGCAGAAGCTGTGCAGTACGGTTTCTGTCCAGCTCCCTTTGCTTTGCGAGAGTTCGAAGACGACACCTGCTCCAGTCGGAATCTGGGCGTTCGAAATTCCGCCAAACACAGCGTTGCCGTACAGATGGCCCGCCCCATCGAGAACGACACCAGTCGGATTATTGCCATCGGCGCAATTTTGCTGAGAACAGAAATTGTAGAGTACGGTGTAGGTGAAGCCGTTATTTCCTGGAGTGAGCTGATAGACGGTTCCGCCGTTGTTCACTCCGCCTTGGCTCATCACACCGTATAACGGCGAAACGCCGTCCCACGGCGCGCCCGAAGCCGCGCCGGTGTAGCTCAAAGTCCCCATTGGGTCGGCTCCGCCGCAGGGGGGTGGAGCAATTCAGCGGCGGAAACGCGACGTTCCGTCTGTTGCGGCGCTTGAAGGGGCCGTAGGTCATCTTGTAGAATGAGCCCGCCCAGCCATACAGATTGCGCTGCGTATCGATAATCATTCCCCCAATCGGCTCGCCCACGAAGCTCAACAGGACTTTGTATGTGAATTTTCCCTTCCCGCTGCGTTTCAGCACAAAAGCTTTTTCGTCAGGCGTCGTGCCGAAGAAGTTTCCGGCAGCATCCATGACAAGAGGGCCCGTCGAGCCGCCGCGCCCATCCGCGCAGTCGGCCGCCGCACATTGCGAATACAGTACCTTGAACTTAGCGGCCCCGGCAGTTGCCGGCGCGAGCGCCAGCAGCGTCGCCACTCCAAACCCCAACACAATCATTGTGTTCGAATCGGCATTCACGTGGCGCATGGCGGACCTCAACTCTACTTTCCCGAATACTTTGCGCCTCTCGTTATAGATTTACAAAGCAGGCCCGGGAAAGCCCGCGTGCAGTGGACGGCCGTCCGCAACGGGCGGCCGTCTGGCGGTGGATTTGAAGTCTTGGCGGTTTTACTGCGGCTCGGACGTGCGCCGCTCCTGCCGGGCGCATTTGTGCGGGTGGTTGGCGCACCAGCGCGGCCCGTGCACCCGGACGGCGCGGGGCGGCGGCGCCGTGCCGTAGGACGGCCCATAGCCTTCCGACGGTGGCGGCCCGGACTCTTCCGCCGACGGCGGGCCGGATTCATCCGATGGCGGCGGAGGGCCATACCCACCCTGTCCGCCAGCGGGACCGTACCCTTGCGACGGCGGCTGTTCGCCGGGCGGCGGACCATACTCATCGCCACCGCCCGGTGGTGGACCAGATTCACCTTGTGCCGGAGGCTGCCCATATCCGCCTTGGGCGGGCGGCGGGCCGTAACCGGGCCCGTAGTCGTCATCGTAATAGGCGCAGGCCGACAACGAGAGGCCCAAGGTCAACACTGCGGCGGAAGCGAGCAACGAACGCATGACAAAATCCTCGCGCGAAAGGCCCGTCCGACCCATTGGAAACGCGGTGGGCGCGGTTTGGTGGCGCGGGCACGCGGCTATCGTTTCCAGGCGCGATCCGTTAATCCGGCGCCGGTGCTTCTGTCAGGATGCGATGTGGGACAATCGGAGCGGTGCGTGAGACTTGCCGGCATGATCACCGCGGCGTTGGCGCTCGCCGCCTGCAGCGAGGACGACCGTCGATACCTGCTGACCTACGAGCACCCGAAGAACGAGCGGCCGGTCGCCGTGGCGCGCGCGATTCCGCAAACGCCGCCACCTGCGGTGACGTACGCTCCGCCGGTGGCAGCGCCAACATCGCCGGTCGAGGTCACGCCGCAACCGGTCATCCTGCATCGCGCGCCGCCGCCCGCGGCGCCGATGTCGACCCCTCAGCCGCAGATGACCGTGTCAGCGCCTCCGCCACCACCGCCGGTGACAGTGTTAGCGCCTCCACCTCCCCCACCACCCATCGCTTCGGCAACGGCGCCTCCGCCGCCTGCAGCACCGGCGGTCGTTGTGCTGCCGCGCCACGCTCCGGCTCCGGTCCCGTCGCTGGTGCGGCCCGCGCCCCCACCGCCCGAAGCGGTCCCCGCGCAAGCCGCCGTGCCGCCTGCTGTTGTCCAAACCGAAGCCCCGCCGGCTGAGACGGTGATGCCTGCCGTACCCGCGGCGGCAGTGGCCGCAGCGGCCGTTATGGCGCCCGTCTCGGCAGCCTCTGAAGCGCACTGCAAGAGCGTGGCCGACCAGCGCGAGCGCGATGCCGAAGCCAATGGCTACGATTCCGATCTCCAGCAGCAGGTCTACGCGGGAACCTACAAGACCTGCATGGACTGGGAGGGGACACACCGATGAGCGACGCACATCTGCGCTGCCGCGGTGGCATGCGGCGCGACCTCGAATAGATGTCCGCCAGCGCCGCGTTGGCGCCGCTCGACGCGAATTCTATCTGATGGCGATCGATCGCGCGGCGGAGCGGAGTCTCTGAGCCGTTGGCAGGTGCCAGCCGATGGCGGATCTAGCGCAAGCTGGCGCAGAAGCGCTGGATGCGGCGGCACGCCTCCTCGAGCGCTGCGGTGGACGTCGCGTAGGAAACGCGAAAAAACGGCGACAGCCCGAACGCCGCGCCGTGCACCACCGCCACGCCTTCGCTCTCCAGCAATTCGCGCACGAAATGTTCGTCGTTTTCGATGCACTGGCCTTGCGGCGTTGCCTTGCCGATCAGTTTGCGAATCGAAGGATAGACATAGAATGCGCCCTCCGGCTTCGGGCATTCGATTCCGCGTGCCTGGTTCAGCATCGAGACCACCAGGTTGCGCCGCTCCTCGAAGACCTTCTGGAATTGCGGGATGAAGTCCTGCCGCCCATTGAGGGCCTCAACGGCCGCCCATTGCGAGATCGAAGAGGCGTTGCTGGCGGACTGCGATTGCAGCTTTGCCATCGCGCGAATGAGGGGCTCGGGGGCGCCGCAATAGCCGATCCGCCAACCGGTCATCGCATAGGCCTTCGAGACGCCGTTCATCGTCACCGTGCGGGAATAAAGCCGCGGCTCGATTTCCGCCACGGTGTGAAATTCGAATCCGCCATAGACGAGATGCTCGTACATGTCGTCGGTCAGCAGCCAGACCTGCGGATGCCTCAGCAGCACATCCGCGATCGCCTGCAACTGTCGGCGCGTGTAGCAAGCGCCGGTCGGGTTGGAGGGCTGGTTGAAGATCAGCCACTTGGTTTTCGGCGTAATGGCGCGCTCCAGCGCGTCCGGCGCGAGACGGAAGCCGTCCTCCAGTCTGGTTTGCACGATTACCGGCTTAGCGCCGGCGAGCAGCACGATGTCGGGATAGCTGACCCAGTACGGCGCGGGCATAACCACCTCATCGCCCGGGTTCAGCGTCGCCATCAGCGCGTTATAGATGATGGCCTTGCCGCCCGGCGCCACGAAGGTCTGCGCCGGCGTGTAGTCGAGCCGGTTCTCGCGCTTGAACTTGGCGGCGACCGCCGTGCGCAGTTCCGCAATGCCTTCGACGTTGGTGTATTTGGTCTCGCCGCGGCGGATGGCGGCGATGGCGGCGTCCTTGATGTTGTCGGGCGTGTCGAAATCGGGCTCGCCGGCGCCGAGCCCGATCACGTCGCGCCCCGCCGCTTTCAGCTCGCGCGCCTTTTGCGTCACCGCAATGGTGGCCGAAGGCTGAATGCGCGCGAGCGCCTCGCTCGGGAACCCGTTCGGCAAAGTCTCCAGCATGGCGAATCCGCCTCCTCTGGAATGAGGCGGCAAATCGAACCGGGCCGCAAGCCTGCCGTTACCGTTTATCAACCGTCCGCGGGCGCAGCTTTGGGAGGTGCCGGCATCCGATGCGGCCGGTGTCGCAGTTCAGCGCCAAACGTGGACTACCACTTGGTGAATCCGAAATAGGCGGCGAGCACGAGGAAGCCGAAGGAGACGAGGTGGTTCCACCGCAGCGCTTGCCCAAGATAGGCGACGGAGAAGACGGCAAACACGCTCAGCGTGATCACCTCCTGGATCGTCTTCAGCTGGGCGCCGGAATACACCTGATAGCCGATGCGGTTGGCCGGCACAGCCAGGCAATATTCGAACAAGGCGATTCCCCAGCTGATGGGAATGAGGGCCCAGAGCGGCGCCGACGGATATTTGAGCTGCCCGTACCACGCGAAGGTCATGAACACGTTCGACAGGCTGAGCAGCAGGATGGGTGCGACATAGGTCCAGCTCATGATCGCCTCTCACCAGGATTTGAACGGAACGCGGCCGCCTTCCGTCCAAGACGGCAGAAATAGGCCGATTCGTAGAATAGCGGTCGCCGGCGGATAACGCGCCGGTGATCGCTTCTGCCATGGACGGGACCCGACTTGGGTGTAAGATTCTCCCATTGGCGAGGGAGGATGCCATGCGATTCCAAACCGGTTTGGCTCTCAGCATCGTTGCCGCAGCGATGGCCGCGGCGTCGGCCCATGCCGCTGTCAGCGTGATCGGCAACGGGCTCGGCAACAGCTGCTATCAGGCGGCCGAATTGGGCAGCGATCCCCGCAGCGCCATCGAGACGTGCACGCTCGCCATCGAGCAGGAGGCGCTGACGGTGTCCGACAGAGCGGCAACGTACATCAACCGCGGAATTCTGCGTTCGCGTTCCAGCGACGCGAACGGCGCGCTGCTGGACTACAATGAGGGCTTGTCGATGGACGCTGCCCTCGGCGAAGGCTATGTTGACCGCGGCGCCGTCTACATCGTGCTGCAGAAATACGACGACGCGCTGAAGGACCTCAATCGGGGCATCGAGATGGGCGCGCACAAGCCGCACATCGCCTATTACGACCGCGCGATCGTCGATGAGGCGATGGGCAATGTCCGCGCCGCCTATCTGGATTACAAGAAGGCGGTGGAACTCGAGCCCGACTTCGTGCTCGCCAGCGAGCAGCTGCTGCGCTTCAAGGTGGTCCGCAAAGAGCCTGCCCCTTAGCTTCGCGGGGCGGCGCGCCGTTCGGTGACAAAGATTTCGTTCGCGAGTTTCGCGTTCTCCTTTCGCTTGCGACAGACCGATACAAATTCGTAGCCGCGGTAATCTTCTCCCGGCAGGCATTGCGCCCCATGCTGCATTTGCAGCGGAGCGGCGCGCCCAAACATCCATGGCCTTCGAAACGAGTTCATCCCTGAACCAAACGAGCACCGCGGCAGGCGCGCGGTTTCCACAACCGCCAGCCTGGCGCGAGGCAGGCGGGCGGATCGTCCCCCCCCTCCGCCGCCGGCCGTTTCTCGTCGGTGCAACTCTTCTCCTCCTGCTCGGCTTCGGCGCTTACGTGCTGCGCAGCGGCGGCGGCACGGAATCGGCCTACACGACGGCAGTCGTGGCCAAAGGCGACATCGAGGACACCGTCACAGCCTTGGGCAATCTGCAGCCGCGCGACTATGTCGATGTCGGCGCCCAGGCGACCGGCCAGCTGAAGAAGTTGTACGTGAACATCGGCGACACAGTGAAGCAAGGGCAGCTTCTGGCGAAAATCGATCCGCAGGTGGCAAGCGCCAAGGTCGAGCAGGATGAAGGCAATCTCGCGAACCTGAAGGCGCAGCTGGCCGACAAGCGGGCGCAGCTATCGCTCGCGAACGCCAACTTCACGCGCCAGAACGGACTCAAAGCCACCGATGCCACCAGCAAGGCGGACTACGACAGCGCCGCGCAGGCGGCAGGTTCGGCCGCGGCGGAAGTGAATGCGCTGAAGGGCCAAATCGCGGCGGCGCAATCGCAGTTGAACGGCGACAAGGTCACGCTCGGCTACACCAACATCTACGCGCCGATGTCGGGCACCGTGGCGTCGGTCTCCATCAAACAGGGGCAGACGATCAATTCGGTGCAGCAGGCCCCCACGATCCTGCGTATTGCCGATCTCAGCACGATGACGGTGTGGACGCAGGTGTCGGAAGCCGATGTGCCGAAGCTGAAGATCGGCATGCCGGCGTTTTTCACCACGCTCGGGAACCCGGACAAGCGCTGGTACGGCAAGCTGCAGCAGATTCAGCCCACGCCGACGATCACCAACAATGTGGTGCTCTACACCGCGACATTCGACGTGAAGAATCCCACCAACGAATTGATGACGCAGATGACGGCGCAGGTGTTCTTCGTCACCGCCTCTGCGCACGATGTCGTGACCGTGCCCGTATCGGCGCTCCACAAAGGGCGCGGTCGCGCGGACGGCCGGACCGGCTCCTGGACCCCGAAGCAGGCGCAAGGTTCGGCCGCCCGATTTCCCCGCTGGCGCAGTGGATCGAAAGTCGCGGGCCTGGCGGCGGTGCGCACCGCCATTAGAACGCCGGGCGCCAAACGCTACCGGGTGCTGGTGATGAACGCCGATGGATCGGTTGAGCCGCGCCCGGTCGCCATCGGCGTCATGAGCCGGGTCTCGGCGCAGGTGCTTGCCGGGCTCAAGCCGGGCGACACCGTCGTGGTTGGCATGCGCTCCGGCGGACAGCACCAACATGCCGGCGGCATGTACAACGGAAGCTATGGCGGCCGGCCGCGCCTCGGCGGTTTGCTGTGAACCAGACCCCCGGCCGAATTGCCGCGGCGGCGGAAGCCCTGCCGCTGTTGTCCCTGCGCGACGTCACCAAAACTTTCGTGACCGGCGGCGAGGTGGAGGTGCACGCGTTGCGCGGTGTCTCGCTCGACATCTATCCCGGAGAGTTCGTGGCCATCATGGGCCAATCGGGGTCGGGCAAGACCACCTTGATGAATCTGCTTGGCTGCCTCGATACGCCGACCGGTGGAGATTACATTTTTGCGGGCCAGGACGTGGCGAATCTCGGCCGCGACGAGCTGGCGTGGCTCCGGCGCAAAGGTTTCGGCTTCGTGTTCCAGAGCTACAATCTGATCGGCACGGCAACGGCGACGGAGAACGTCGAAATCCCAGCCATCTACGCCGGCCTGTCGCCCGCGGCGCGCCGTGCCCGTGCGAAAGCGCTGCTTTCGTCGCTAGGCCTCGACGATCGGTTGAGCCATCGGCCGAACCAGTTATCCGGTGGACAGCAGCAGCGCGTGTCCATCGCGCGCGCGTTGACGAATGGCGGCCAGGTTATCCTTGCCGACGAACCGACCGGTGCCTTGGATTCGCAAAGCGGCGAAGACGTGATGGCGCTCCTCAAAGATCTCGCCGCGCAAGGCCATACCGTCATCTTGATCACCCACGACCGCCATGTCGCGGCGCATGCGCGGCGGATCGTCGAATTGCGCGACGGCCTGATCGTCTCCGACTCCGGTCCTGATCTTTCGCATCGCACCTTCGTTGCGTTCGGCCCGAATACGGATATGGAGAGCCACCGCTGGTCATTCGGCAGCTTGCAGGAAGCAGCGTGCATGGCGCTGCGCGCGCTGCGGGCCAATATCTTCCGAACCGTGCTTACCCTGCTCGGCATCATCATCGGCGTGGGTTCCGTTGTCGCGATGATGGCGATCGGCGAAGGCGCCAAGCAGGCGGTCATCCAGCAGATCGGCTCGATGGGCACCAACCTGCTCCTGATCCGGCCCGGCGGCCGCAACATGCGTGGCTACAACGGCCCGGTGGCGACGCTCACGCCGGAAGACGCAGACGCCATCGCGGCGCTGCCCAATGTTGCTTCGGCCGTGCCGGAGATCACCGGCGGAGCGACGGCGCGGCTGGGCGATGTCGATTACCAGACGCAGGTGGACGCGACCACGCCGGCTTACCAGACCGTGCGGAACTGGCCCATCGCCAGCGGCACCTTCTTCAGCGATGCCGACCACAAGAGCTATGCGGCGGTTGCCGTACTCGGCCAAACGGTGGTGGACAATCTGCTTCCCGACGGCGGCGATCCGATCGGCCGCTATGTCCTGATCAACAACGTGCCCTTCCAGGTGATCGGCGTGATGGGGATCAAGGGCGCCAATGCCGCTGGCATGGATTCGGACGACGTTATCTTCATTCCGCTGTCGACCGGGATGTTGCGAATCTTTGGCCAGCACTTCGTCCGCTCGATCACGGTGGCGGTGCGCGACGTCAGCCAGATCGATGCCGTTCAAGATCGCGTGACCGGGCTCCTCGCCGGCCGGCACACCAACACCCAGGATTTCTTCATCCGCAACATGGCGGAGGTCCTGGAGACGGCCACGACCGCGCAGAACACGCTGACCATCCTGCTGGCCTCGGTCGCTGCTATTTCGCTCCTCGTGGGCGGCATAGGTGTCATGAACATCATGCTGGTCAGCGTAACAGAGCGCACGCGCGAGATCGGTATCCGGATGGCGACCGGAGCCAGAACCCGCGACATCCTTCAGCAGTTCCTGACCGAG
The DNA here is from genome assembly GCA_002429315.1 of Alphaproteobacteria bacterium UBA6038. Taxonomy (GTDB): domain Bacteria; phylum Pseudomonadota; class Alphaproteobacteria; order Micropepsales; family Micropepsaceae; genus Rhizomicrobium. Next base: position 3,613 of record DIZC01000125.1, on the reverse strand, counting down.
GCAACCGTGGTATCGGCGCTGGGTGGGGTGATCGGGGTGGCGGGCGGACTGGGCACGGCCGCGCTGATCGCCAGCCTGGGGACTCCGGTCGCGTATACCCTTGCGCCGGTCGCAATCGCCTTTACATGTGCTGTGGCGACGGGGCTTGTCTTCGGCTTTGCACCGGCTATGAAGGCCGCGCATCTCGATCCCGTGGTCGCACTGGCGAGCGAATAATCTTAGCGAGACGTCCGATGAAGGTTCTCCTGCGAACGAGTTCGGTGATCGCGCTTGCCGTTGCGGCAGCCGGCTGCCAGACGCCAGTCCCGCAGGTGCTCGCGCCCAAGTACGTGCCGTCGAATTTCACGGCGCCGACAGCGCGCGTCAGCCAGGTCTGGCCCTCGGCCGCTTGGTGGCAGGGCTTCGGCAGCCCCGAACTGAACGGCCTCATCGTCACCGCACAGACCGAGAACCTGGATTTCGCGGCCGCCACCGCGCGGGTGCTGCAGGCCGAAGCGCAATCGGGGATCGCCGGGTCCGCCCTCTTCCCGAGCGTCAGCCTGCAGGGACTTGCCCAGCGCTCCCGCAACGGCGTCAGCAGCCTGACGACGGGCACCGGCTCAACAGGCACCCCGGTTCCGGTCAAGGGCTTCACGAGCAACGCGTTCGGAATCACGCTCGATGCGTCATATGAACTCGACATCTGGGGCAAGGCGCAAGCGAATCTGCGTGCTGCCGATCAATTGGTGCTGGCGTCCAGCTATGCGCAACAGGTCGTTGCGCTGACCGTCACCACCGGGGTCGCCACCACCTATCTCGACGTCCTCGGATTGCGCGAGCGGCTCGCGATCGCACACCAAAACGTGGACGCCGCCACGCGCATTCTCGCCATCGTGCAGGCCAAAGTGGCCAACGGCGTGTCCTCGCGCCTCGATCTCGCGCAGCAGGAGGCGACGCTGGCGGGGCTGGAAGCGACCATTCCGGCGCTTGAAGAGCAGGAACGGGAAGCCCGCTATGCGCTCGCCATTCTCCTCGGCTGCTTGCCGGAAGGCTTCGACGTGGCCGGCCAGAATCTTGACGGCATCACCACGCCCGTTGTCGCGCCGGGATTGACATCGGAGTTGTTGCGCCGCCGGCCGGACGTGGCGCAGGCCGAAGCCGATCTCGCAAGCGCCCATGCCAACGTGGATGCCGCGCGTGACGCGTTCTTTCCCCAGATCGGGCTCACCGGGTCCGGCGGCTTCACCAGCACGGCGATCAGCGCGCTGCTCAAGAATTCGGCGCTGGGGTGGAGCATCGGCGCCAATCTCCTGCAGACGATCTTCGATGGCGGGCTTTTGCAGAGCGAACTCGATCTCAGCAAAGGACAGCAGGAGGAGCTGGTCGCCACCTATCGCAGCACCGTGCTCAACGCATTCTCCGATGTTGAAACCACCTTGGGACAAGTCTCAAGCCTGGCCGATCAGGAGCGGCTGAAGACGGAGCAGGTGAATGCCGCGGCGGAAGCGTTCCGCATTTCCGAGCTGCAATACCGCGAAGGGGTCACCGATCTGCTTAATGTGCTGACGGCGCAGCAAATCCTGTTCAGCGCTCAGGATCAGCTGGTGCAGATCAAGCTCGCGCGCATCCAGGCCGATGTGGGGCTGTACAAGGCGCTCGGCGGCGGTTGGAGCGAAGCGGCCAATGCCGCAAGCCAAATCATTCCGGCGCAGACCACGCCGGTGAAGGCAGGCCCTCCGGCCAGTCCGCCGCCTTCCACGACCACAGCCCCCGTCCCGGCAACGCCGAAAGCCGAAACGCTCCCGGAGAACGCCCCACCACCCGCGACGCAGCCGCGCCACTAAACGAACTTCGCTCGGCCCCTGAAGCTCTTGGGAGGGGTAGACTGAATCGGGGCAGCCGCGGAGGCGAACGCTGCTTGCGCGCCCTGCCGCTCGGCAGGTCCGCGCAGCAGTTCGCTGTGCGGGGATGCAATTGTTGGACCCAGAAACACATAGGATACGCCGGTTCTGCGGCGGAGCTAACGCAACCCATTTCTATGCGGTGCGTGGCGAGGCAGAGGCGGGCCCCGCGACAAGCGCCTGGTCTCGATCGGGGACGGAAATGACGAAGGGCGAGCCGCGCGGACCCCCCCTTTGCCAATCCAAGAAATCAGTGGCTGCAGTTAACCGTCGCCCTCATCGGACTCATCGCCCTCCTCCTTGCTCGTTCTCTTCTTCAGTGCGGCGCCGAGGATGTCGCCCAGCGACGCGCCGGAGTCCGACGAGCCGTATTGCGCCACGGCTTCCTTCTCCTCCGCCATCTCGCGCGCCTTGATCGAAAGTCCGATCTTGCGCGACGCCTTGTCGATGCTGGTCACCATGGCATCGACCTTGTCGCCCTTGCCGAAGCGCTCCGGCCGCTGCTCTGCGCGGTCGCGCGAGAGGTCGCTGCGCCGGATGAAGGCCTTTACGCCGTCCGCCAGCGCCACCTCGATGCCACCATCGTTCACCTCGGTGATGCTGACGGTGACGATGCTGCCCTTCCTCAGCGGCGCGCCGCCGGCGCCCGCCTTTTCCATCGGATCGGCGCTGAGCTGCTTGATGCCGAGGCTCACGCGCTCCTTTTCGATATCGACGTCGAGCACCTTGGCCTTCACGACCTGGCCCTTCTGATACTCCTTCACGGCCTCGTCGCCGGATTTGTCCCACGCCAGATCGGAGAGGTGCACCATGCCATCGATATCCTCACCCACGCCGACGAACAGGCCGAACTCTGTGATCGACTTGATCTCGCCTTCGATGGTTGAGCCCGCCGGATGCTCGCGCGCGAGGTGCTCCCACGGGTTCTCCTGCGTCTGCTTGAGGCCGAGCGAAATGCGCCGCTTGTTGGAATCCACTTCCAGCACCTGCACGTCCACGTCCGTACCCGGCTGCACGATCTTCGACGGCGCCAGGTTCTTCTTGACCCAACTCATCTCGCTGACATGCACCAGGCCCTCGACGCCCGGCTCCAGCTCCACGAAGGCGCCGTAATCGGTGACGTTGGTCACCTTGCCGCGGAACCGCGCGCCGACCGGGTATTTCGCGCCGACGCCTTCCCACGGATCGGTCTGCAGCTGCTTCATGCCGAGGCTGATGCGCTGGGTGTCCTGGTTGATCTTGATGATCTGCACGTTGACGGTCTGGCCGACATTCAGAACTTCCGTCGGATGGCTGACGCGCCGCCAGGCGATGTCGGTGACGTGCAAGAGGCCGTCAACGCCGCCGAGGTCGACGAACGCGCCGTAGTCGGTGATGTTCTTCACCACGCCCTCGAGAATTTGGCCTTCCTTGAGCGAAGCGACAAGCGAGGAGCGCTCTTCGGCACGGCGCTCTTCCAGCACCGCGCGGCGCGATACCACGATGTTGCCGCGGCGCCGATCCATTTTCAGGATCATGAACCGCTCCTGCTGGTTCATCAGCGGGCCGACATCGCGCATCGGGCGGACATCCACCTGGCTGCCCGGAAGGAACGCCACCGCGCCGTCGAGATCGACGGTGAAGCCCCCCTTCACGCGGCCGAAAATCACGCCGGTGACCTGCGTCTGCTCGTTGAAGGCGCGCTCGAGCCGGATCCAGCTTTCCTCCCGGCGCGCCTTGTCGCGCGACAGCAC
>DIZC01000005.1:468-21841 GCA_002429315.1 Alphaproteobacteria bacterium UBA6038 | reverse complement strand
AGATGTGTATAAGAGACAGCTCCGCAACCGTCCGCATTTTCACCTTCGATGCCTCGATACCGAAATGGCTGCACAGCTCGGTCACGAACGCCAATCTGTCGAAGACGATATCCTCATAGCGCCGCAACATCAGCTGGGTATGCCCCAAAGGCGCATAGTNNCTGACTGGATCGTGCTCTAGCCCGCGATGTGCGACTTGTAATCGTATTTGCGCAACACGTCAGCCAGTTCGGCATTCAGGAATTCGATCGTAGCCGGCGACAGTTTCTTCGCGTGGTCGCCGGGCGTCACCTGGCGCACATGGGCATGCACGTCCTCGCTCGCCGGAAGTACGGTGTTGCGTTCTACCACGGCGCGTCTCTTGGCCGGCGGCGCGTCGATCCCGAAATGCTCGCAAAGCTCGTTCGCGAAAGTCATCCGGTCGAGGATGATATCCTCGTAGCGTCGCAACAGGAGCCGTGTGCCCTGAAGCGCCTCGTACTGGGAGAAATAACTTGCCACGACGGACGCCTGAGACCGGGCGAAGGCGTCGATATCGACGTGCTGCAGCCGTTCCCGCTCTGGAAGAATGTACTTCGCCTCGAGGCCGGTGGTGAGATGGCTGTACTTCAGCGAAAAATAATGGGATGTGATCATATCGCGCGGATCGCGGATCAGCAGATAAGTGTGTGTGTCGGCCCGCAGCGGGAGTTCGTAATTGGTCGGGAACTCGCGCCAGCCGCCGAACACGATTCCTCTGCGATCGACGTAACTGCGTAAGAGAGCAATGCCGGTTTCCGAGAACCGGCTGGTTTCCAGGATGGCGCCCGCTTCCCTGAACTTGTGGAGCACATCGAAGTAGCCGACGCTGGTATTTCGCGCGAGTTGCCGCAGCGTGCGGTAGAGCAGCGAACTCCCCGCCTTATACAGCCCGAACGCAAAGCCGCCGCCACTCGCGCCTTGGGCAAGTTCCGGCATCTCGCAGATGTTGCCGTCGATTTCGATCCGGCAAGTGGTCATCGGAAGCGCGGGCGATCAGTGAGAGGGAACCCCGCGCCGCCGCCGAATCCTCGCGGTTGGCGCATGCGCCTGCGGGTCAACCCTTCGACTCGGCCGACTTCTGTGCTTCCGCCTTCTTGCGCTCCGCGGCACGTTCCGCACGACGTTCGGCCCGGCGCTCCTCGCGACGGCCTTCCCGCCGCGCCTGTGCGTCCGGAGGCGTTGGCTGGGTCTCGTTTTCCTTTTCGTCGGTGGCTGGTTTTTCGGCGTCGTCTTGCATAATACGCTACCTATCCGTTTCAGCGGGCAAGGAACACAATGGTGGACGAACGCTGGAGTTTCAAGAGGTTGCCGGACGGGCGCGATATCGACGCCGGCGGCGAACCTGCCCAGCGCGTTGCCATGTAGCGGCATGAGAACGGCCCCCTGGTACTTTCGCCGCTTCCTGGAACGCGCGGACCGCGACGCGAGCAGGGTTTGTCTCGAACTGCATTCCGGCGGGACCAAGGTGTCGTTTGGCGAGATGGAGCGGGGGATTTCCTCCGCGGCGGCGCGCCTGGCCGACAATGGCGTCGGTCCAGGCGACATCGTCCTGATTTTTGCCCACCACGACCCCGGCACGTTCTTCGCCTTTTTCGGTGCGCAGTTGCTGGGCGCAGTCCCGTCTTTCATGTCACCGCCCACCAGTCGTCAGCCGGTCGATCTTTGGGCGCGCGATCATGCGGCACTCGTTGCGCGAATCCATCCCGCCCTGCTCGTTTGCGGCGAAGGCATTCGTGACGAGATCGCCCAGCTCGGCGGATCACGGGTCTTGACGACGGGGGATTTTGAGACACTGAGGCCCGCACCGAAGATGCAGGAGTGCCACTGTGTCGAGCCGGACCGCATCGCGTTCCTGCAGCATTCTTCGGGGACCACCGGTCTCAAGAAGGGCGTAGAAGTCACATATCGTCAGCTGCAGGCGCAGGTGGAGAGTTTCGCGTCCGTGCTGGGCGTGGCTGATGAGGATTGCGTCGTGTCTTGGCTTCCGGTCTATCACGACATGGGACTGATCGCTGCGACTTTGATGCCGTTTGCGCTGGGCCTTCCGATTGCGCTTCTCGATCCGATGCATTGGCTCGAGGAACCGTCCAGTTATCTTGCCCTGCTGGCGTCGAAGCCGAACTCGTTTTCGTGGCTGCCGAACTTCGCCTTTCCGTTCCTGGTGCAAAGGGGCAGCTTGCCGACAGGCGCCGATCTCTCCCGGGTTCGCGCGATCGTCAATTGCTCCGAGCCGTGCAAGGCGAGCAGCATGGCGAGCTTCCATAGCCGATTTGGCGCGCACGGCCTCCCCAGCTCCGCCATCCGGGTCTGCTATGCCATGGCGGAATATGTGTTCGCCGTCACCCAGACGGAAGGCGCGGCGAGGGTGCTTTCGATCGATCCGGCAGTGTTCGACTCCGACCACCGCGCGGTCCCCAGGCCCAACGGCAGAACCGTTGTTTCCGTGGGGCGGCCGCTTCCAGGGACGGAGATTCGGGTCGGCAACGGCCTCAGGGATGGCGACGTGGGAGAGCTGTTTGTCCGCGGCCCCAGCCTTTGCAGCGGCTATCATCTCGCACCGGAAATCACCGCGCAGAAATTCGTCGATGGATGGTATCGGACGGGCGATCTGGGCTTTCTGCACGAGGGCGAGCTTTACATCACAGGCCGTCTCGACGATGTCATCATCGTTCGGGGCAAGAACCTGTATGCGCACGACGTGGAAATGCTGGCGACGCAAACCGGACTCGTCCGCGCCGGCCGGGCGGTGGCGTTCGGGCTGGAAGACGCCGAACTCGGAACTGAAAAGCTGATCGTGGTGGCGGAAGTCGGCGCAGCCGGTGCGGAGCGGGAAACTGCGAAGGCCATTCGCACCGCCATCCTCGAAACCTATGGCCTTTCTCCGGCCGATGTCCTGCTGGTACCGCCGGACACGCTGGTCAAGACGAGCAGTGGAAAGGTCTCGCGCTCGGAGAACCGCCGCCGTTATATCGCGAAGCTGCTCAAGCCTTGGGTAACCAGGGAGGGCCTGCGTGCAAGCTAGACAAGCTGTGTTGGAGGCGCTGTCGGCGGTTTTTCCGGAACATGCGGGGTCGTTCGGCGACGAAACCATGGCGGAAGACGTGTCGGGGTGGGATTCCTTCAGCCACGTCCAGCTGATGTTCGAGATCGAGACCCGACTCGGACGGAAGATCGAAATCCGCAAGACCTATGATCTGGACAATGTCGGCGCGCTCATTCGCCTGCTGGAGGCGGAAGCGTGATGGCCGCAAAGCCGCTCCTCGTGTTTGATGGCAATTGTCAGGCGCAGCATCTCGCCGCGATGATCGAGAGCACTGGCGTGGCCGAGACCGCGTATGTCGGTCCCGACTGGGGGTTCCTGCCCGCATACCAGGGCCGCATCTGCCGGGTACTCCGCAGGGAAGAAGAGCCGGAGGTCTTCGCGGCCGCCAAGGCGGCAGGACGCAGGCTGATCCAGGTTTCGCAGCTGAGCCCGTTTTCGAAGCAGGCACGCGCGCAGAAGCCCATCGAATCCGCCGACAAAAGAGTGCTTTTCCCGGAACTGCGCCTCTGGGCGATTTCTCCCAAGCGTTTTGCCGAAAGTTTCAAATCGGGCTTCGATGTGAAGCGCATCTACGAAATCGATTTACAGGCGATGCGGCACGCGCAGGAGAAGACGCTATTCCCTGTGGACCTGCCGGCGTTCGTTGAGCGCGAGATGCCCAACCGGCCGCTGTTCCATACGGTGAACCATCCCGTGGGCGCCGTGTTCTCGCGGCTGCTCGAAGGCTTGGCCGTTCTTTTGGCGCACGAGATCGATGGCAATTGCATTCTTGCTGTCGCCGCCGATGTGGAAGACCGGGAAGGGCTGAATTTCGAGACCGACCACCCTGTGTCGCGCGAACTTCGAGAAGAACTCGGCTTCAACTGGCCCGCGGCCTACGCCGTCTACGAGCGCATGCTGTTGGCCGCCCAAGACAAGCATTGGGACGAGCTGGAGCGCGGCAGGGGCGAATTCGAAAGCCTGTTTTCGGAAGATACGCAATTCTGGCGCTGCTGTGCGCTGCTTGGCATGGCGAGAAACGACAGCGCCGTTGCGGAGCCGGCGTTCGAGCGATTGCTCGAATTATGCCCCGGCGTGCGCGCGCCGTGGTTGTTGTACGCGCAGTTTCTCCGGGCCGATCGGCGGGATTCGGATGCGGCGGCATTGCTGGAGCGCGCCGAACGCTTCTTCGACGATTGCGGCATCTGGCACGGCATTGCCGCCCGTATCCATCTGATGTTTGGGGCGCGTCGTGATGCGGAGGAGCATGCGCGTAAGCACTGGGCAGCATCGTCGGACAACATCAGCTCAGCGTTTCCGCTGATCGAAGTTCTTCTCCAGCAGCAGAAGGGCGAAGAGGCCAGGGTGTTGGTCGCATCGCTAGCCGGCCGGCACCCGATCGAGGTCAACAATCTTCGGCGGTTCCTGGAGCGAAAGAAAAACGCAACCGGTCTGGCTTCGGCGCTGGACAGCCAGGCGGTCTCTTCCTGAGCCCGCCGCGAGGGTCGAGTCTTGGCAAAGACGGTCTACATCCATATCGGTCTTCCGAAGACCGGAACAAGCTCAATTCAGCTCGTCCTGCAAGACCGCGCGGCGGCGCTCGCGGAACAAGGCGTGGTTTATCCGCGCGACGCCCAGCGGACTGCCAATCATCGCACCTTTGTCACCGCCGTCGGAGGACGGCGTATCGCGCGCGTGACAAAACTGGATGTGGCGAAGTGCCAGGCATCGGTTGCGGAGACGACTGCGGTATTCCGGTCCGAGCCTGGCGCAAGGGCACTTGTGTGGTCGCACGAATCTCTCGCGGGGAGCGTCGGCAGATGGGAGTTCCGATTCCTGGAACAAGTTGCAACAGGACTGGACCTCAAGGTGATCCTCTATGTCCGCTACACCAGCGACTGGATGGAATCGCAGTACCGCCAACTGTTATGGGGACAATCGCTGCGGCCTATAGACAGCATTTCGCGGGAAGAGCTTTTGGGTATCCAGAGCCTTTGCGAGCGCTGGCTCGGCAACATCGATGCGACGAGCATATGCGGCAAAATTACGGAGCGGCTGCCGTGCGCCGAGATTCTGTTGCGATCCTTCGATGCCGATCGTCGCCACAATCGGCTGGTGCCCGGATTTCTACAGACGATAGGCGCAACTCTCCCCTTCCCAGAGCACGAGGTACGCGCTGCTGCGTACGTGGCAAATGCGTCGCGTCCCGCCGTCGATACCGCACTCTTGGATAGGATGTGGCGAGGCGGGCTTGATGCCGCGGCCATCGCTGCGCTTGCCAAATCTTTGGCAAGCACCGCGAGCGCTGCTGCCGCCCATGACACCGGGTTGCGGTTGCAGCTGGTGCCGCAGGCCTGCGCCGACTCTGCCAGGTTGGCGTATGCGGCAGCTTGCGAGCGGTTTCCGCAGCTCCCGCGCCAGCCTGAAAGTAAGGAAGCGCTCACCGATGCCACCGAATTGCGTGAGCGCATGACAGGCCGTCTCGAGACCGTTCGCGTGCGGCTCGGCGAGGAGGCGTTTGGCCGTGTTCTCTCCGTGATTAGGACAGCATGAGGAATGCTAACTACATCTCGTGCAGGATGCGTTTGCGCTCCTGAATGACGGTCTCGAGGTCGCTGGCCACCATTTCCGATACCAGTTCGTCGAACGTCGTTTTGTGCCTCCACCCGAGCACCCGCGCGGCCTTGCTCGCATCGCCAAGGAGCACGTCCACCTCCGCCGGCCGGAAGTAGCGCGGGCTGACCGCGACCAGCGTAGCGCCGGTTCGGGCATCGAGGCCCTTCTCATCCAGACCCTCGCCTTGCCATTCGATCGTCCGCCCGATCTGCGCAAAGGCCCGTTCGGCGAATTCGCGCACGCTGTGCGTCTCGCCGGTGGCCAGCACGTAATCGTCCGGGGTGTCCTGCTGCAGGATGCGCCACATGCCGTCCACGTAATCGCGCGCGTGGCCCCAGTCGCGCTTGGCGTTGAGGTTGCCGAGATAGAGTGTCGATTGCAGCCCGTGATGGATCAGCGCCACCGAACGGGTGATCTTGCGGCTGACGAAAGTTTCGCCGCGTACCGGGCTTTCGTGGTTGAACAGGATGCCGTTGGAGGCGTGCAGCCCATAGGCCTCGCGGTAGTTCACGGTGATCCAATAGGCGTAGAGCTTGGCCACGCCGTACGGGCTGCGGGGATAGAACGGCGTCGTCTCCCGCTGCGGAATTTCCTGCGCCTTCCCGTACAGCTCCGAGGTGGAGGCCTGATAGAACCGGCAGCTATCGGTCACGCCGAGAAACCGGATCGCCTCGATGATTTTCAGCGTGCCCAATGCGTCGGCATTGGCAGTGTATTCGGGCGTCTCGAAGCTGACACCGACATGGCTTTGCGCCGCCAGGTTATACACCTCGTCGGGCCGGATCGTCTGGATCAGCCGCACGAGGTTCGAGCCGTCGGTCATGTCGCCGTAATGGAGGTGGAAGTTCGCCTCGCCCTGCTCGGCCCTAAGCAGCAAGTGGTCGATGCGGGCGGTGTTGAAGGAACTGGAGCGGCGCTTGATGCCGTGGACCTCATACCCTTTGGCGAGCAGCAACTCGGCCAGATAAGCGCCGTCCTGGCCGGTGACGCCGGTGATCAATGCGCGTTTCATAGCCCATCCGTTAAGAAGCGAGGCGGGAAACTACTGAGAAGCCTCCGTCCATACAATCCGCGCCCGCCTTGACCCTCCGGCAGATTCCGGCATGAGTAGCTTCAAGGCAGGCTTGGTGGGCGCGTTGCGTGGCTGACATCTTGGACCAGAAGCTCCATCAGGGATTGCGGACGGAGACACCCTCTCCGGCGCGGGCTCTCGGATCGCGCGTCACCGGCGAGCGGCGCAGCCGGTTGAGCGCTGTTGTCTGTCCTCTGACGGAACGCGAATTGCCCCAAGCAGCGGCAAATTTGGGTCATTGGGCCACGCGGTCATCGGCGGGTGCCAAATCGACGATCGAACCCATGCCGGGGCCGCCGCCACGGCTCATTTTTTCGTTCAATTGCGGCGACAAGCCCGAATACGCGCGCCAGCTTACGGAGGAATTCGGGCGCCACGCCATTCTCGGCGAACTGTTCTCTTGCATCGAAGTGCATTTTTGCGATCTGCCGCCCGAAAAGGACGTCTATATCCGCAATTCGAAGGTGCTGGGTTCGCCTTACGGCAATAAGGCCGGCCCCAACTGGCTGTTCTACGAAACGATGAAGCGGCTGCGCGCCGATTGCGATTTCGTGCTGCTGATGGAAACCGACTGCCAGCCGATCGCGACCCATTGGCTGCAGCGCCTGGAGAAACTCTGCTCGCAGAACGACGATGCCTGGATGATCGGTTCGCATTATCGCGGCGCCTCGCCGCTGCATCGCACCCTGGCGCGACACATCAACGGCAATGCGCTCTACCATATCGGCGACCCTGCATTCTGGGATTTCCTGGAAACCATTCTCTGGCCCTGGATGCATCGACACATCCAGGAAGTCGATCCGGATCTCGCCTACGATTGTGCTTGGGAAACCTTCCTGCATCGGCCGGAAATGGAGAATCCCGGCCACTATGACTGGATCATTTCGCGCGAAGTGATCGACCGCTTCCGCATCTGCAATGCCATTGTGAACATCGCCGGCTATGCCGAGCAGCACGGCGACTATTTGTGGACGCGCAAGGATGTTCTGCAGCGCTATCCGGGTGCCGTTCTAGTCCATGGTCCGCTGGCGCCCAACGCGCAGCATGCGCGAAGCGGCATAGGTCTGGGAAAAATGCGCACCGAGGGCGGCGTAAGGCTCAGCGACAGGGAAGGCGAGCCAGTGATGCTGTCCCACGACGGCGGGGTCATTCGCTCTTTGTGGCTGCCGGGCGCAAGTTTTGCACCGGGCATGGCGCTGCGCGTTTCGGCGGGCTTCGAAGCGCCGCTCCGGCACGGACTGCGCATCGAAATGCGCGATTGTAACGGCACATTGCTGGCGAGCAGCCGAAGCATCCGCCAACCGGAAAAGAATTCCGTGTGGTGCACGGTGGCCCATGCCTTCGCAGAGCGACATCCATTCGTGCGTATCGCCTTTCGCCACCACGTGACGAAAGACGCCGAGCCGGTTCCCGCCGGTGAGGACGTCTTGAAGATCACCAGAGGCATCTTCGAAATTTCGCGCGACGGCGAGGTGGTTGCCCGCAGCCGGGCGATCTTCGGGTGAAGCATGGCCACCATTGAGATTGACGGCCGAAAGGTCGAGCTTCCCGAAGAAATACCCGGGACTGCGTCCGCAGGTGGATTCGTGTTCGGCATCCACAAGGGCGGCAGCTCGATGTTGTTCATGGCGCTGCGGCGAATGGCCCGCCGCGCGGCAATCAAGTACGCTGATCTTCCGCGCATGATGCATTCTGCGGGCATTCCGCCGGACACGGCAACTCTGTCGCGGAATGACAAAGCGACCGTCTTTGGCTGGCTCGATAACCGAGAGGTATTGTTCGCAGGCTGGCGGCAGTTTCCGGCTGCTTATGACATTCCGCTCACCCCTGAAAGCCGGACCTATCTGCTCGTCCGCGATCCCCGCGATATCGCCACCTCGAAATACTTCTCCCTGAAATACAGCCACACGACTGCTGGCGCCGGCGGCGAGGCGATTCTGCAGATGCGGCAACGCCTTCAGACCGTCGATATCGATACCTACGCGCTGCAGCAGGCACCTATCCTGGTGCAGCGCTTTCGAGAATATGCGCCGCTACACCGGACAAGGCTGACGCTGCGTCGCTATGAAGATGTCATCTTCGACAAGCATGCATTTCTGTCGGACCTCGCCCGGCATTTCGAGATAGACATCCCTCCGGCGGCGCTCACCCGTCTTGCGGGAACGATCGACGAGCGGCCGGAAAAAGAAGACATCCACGCGCATATCCGTCAGGTCGCGCCCGGCGATCACCGCCGGAAGCTCAAATCCGGAACGATCGGCCAAATGAATGATATTCTCGCGGAAGTTCTCTCCGCATATGATTACTCCGAAAAGGAAAGTCTGGCGCGTGTTTGAGCCGAATATGTTTCCGCTTGCGGGAAAGCGCATCTGGGTGGCCGGTCATCGCGGCATGGTGGGGAGCGCCATTGCCCGTCGGCTGAGGCAGGCCGAGGCCGATGTGGTGACGGTGGCGCGCAGCGAGCTCGATCTTACGGATGCGCGCGCAACGCGGTCGTATGTGCAGGCGGTGAAGCCGGACGCCATTGTCGTGGCCGCGGCCAAAGTCGGCGGCATTCTCGCCAATGACACCTATCCCGTGGATTTCCTGCGGGACAACCTGGCCATCGAGCTCAGCACTATCGGCGCCGCGCATGAGGAGGGGGTGCCGCGCCTGATGTTCCTCGGCTCGACCTGTATCTATCCGCGCGACGCCAAACAGCCGCTGCGCGAGGATTGCCTTCTGACCGGCCCCCTGGAACCGACCAATGAATGGTATGCGGTCGCAAAAATTGCAGGCATCAAGCTTGCGCAAGCCTATCGCCGGCAATACGGGCGCGACTACATTTCCGCCATGCCAACCAACCTTTTCGGCCCCGGCGACAACTACCACCCGACCAACAGCCATATGGTGGCCGCGCTCATCCGGCGTATCCACGAAGCAAAAATGGCCGGGAAGAAAGCTGTGATGATGTGGGGCACCGGCAAACCGCGCCGCGAGTTGATGCACGTGGACGATCTCGCGGACGCCTGCGTCTTTCTTCTGGAGCGCTATTCCAGCGAAGACATCATCAACGTCGGCCAGGGCGAGGATCATACGATTCTCGATATCGCCAGGGCAATCGCGAAAGTGGTCGGCTGGGACGGCAAATTCCAACACGATCTCAGCAAGCCGGACGGCACGCCGCAGAAGCGGGTGAACGGAGACAGGCTGCTCGCCGCGGGGTGGCGCCCAAAATACGATCTCCATATCGGGCTTGCCAATGCGTATGAATGGTTTGTGCAGAACAGCGCGGCAGCCGCCTGAGCTCGGTGCAATCTGCTGCCAGGCCTCGCTCAGATTCCGTGAAGCGCGCGGGCGATGCTGCGACAGAATTCCTCCGCCGGTAGCGCATGCGGCTTGCCTTGCCGCAGAGTCGTGAGTTCCCTTTTGACCTGCGCCTGGTTCTGCACGACCCAGCGGACCTGCTCCTCAATACACGCCAATGTGGGCTCCTCGAAAACCCGGTGCGGATGACCGAGGCGGGCGAGTTCTTCCGGCATGAAGGTTCTGGACGGCACAAGCAGGTACTTGCCCATGTAAACGGCTTCGTACAACACGCCGGAACCGGACACGGAATAGCGGTCCTGGTAAGGCAGGATCACAACGTCGATTTGGTCGAGCAATTCGTAATAGCCGGCACTGGTCAGCGTTTGATCGACGATGGACACGTTTGGAAACGCCGAAAGTGCCTCTACCAGCGGCATGTCTGCTTCGCTGAGCATCGTGCTGAGCTTCTGGCGATCGAGTTGGAGCTTCCAGCGGCAGGAGCCCGCGAGATCCTGCGTGTTGGCAATCAGTCTTGGAAAGATCCACGAACCGCGATCCTGCCGAGTTCCACCCACCGCACCGAGGCAGATCGGACGCTCCAGGAACCCGTCGTCCAGAGGGGCGCAATATTTCGCGCTGAGGCTGGCGGCGAGGTAGGGGTAGAGCTTCACCTCCATCCCGGCGATGCCGAGCCGCTCCAGGAATTCCTTTCCCATCCGCGTCTCGACGTAAACCAACAGGTGGATGTTGGGATGCGCCGCCATCCGGCTGAGCCCCTCGCGATAAATATCTTCGTAAAAGCGGATGACCTCCGGCGATTCGGCAAGGTGATCCACCTCGATAAGGCCGACCACCGCCACACCGGGCTGTTCGCGGAACACATCGGCAGCCCAGCGGCTGAATCCCTCGACCATGACGGCCCGCATCGAATGGACGACGACGAGGCTCACCCGCCCAGCGATCTCTGGCCGCGAAAGGTCGCGATAGAGGCATTCGTTGAGCGGGCGAAGATAGCGATGGACTGTCGGCGCTTCCTCGTACGCATACGGCTCGAACACGAGGTCGGGACGAACGTTCAGCGCTTTCACCTCCGCAGACAGCGGAACGCCGCCACCGCACAGCAGCAGCGGCGTCAGCGGCTGCCCGGCGCCGATCAGTTTTTGGAACAAATCCCAGCAAAACAGCGTGTAGTTCAGGTGGTGCCCTGACGTGATCGTCAGCCCCGGATCGACAATCAGAGCAAGGTTGTCGTCTGCGATGGGGCGCAGATCCTGCTTTTTGCCATAGAAGGCGAGCGCGTCATCGGTTCGGCCGGACAGCGCAAAAACACGTGCGAGTTGCATGCGCTGGTGTTGGCGCAAATCTTCCGGCCGGAACGACCGATCTTCCAGCACAGCTTGCGCCGTCTCCAGATCGCCCAGACGGAGCGCGCAGGAAGCGGCTTCGGGGAGTACACCGGTGGTCTCCGCGCGACCGGACTGCAACAACGTGGCGAGGCCGTGGCGGGCGGAGTCGAACTCGCCGCAATGGATTTGGGCGTTGATAACGTTCAGGCTCGCCCAGCCGTCGTCCGGATTCTTGGCCATGACCTTGGCCCATTCTCTCGCCGCGTCTCTCCAGCGTTCGAGACGGCTCGCCAGTATGGCGCGCAAGCGGATCGCTTTTGGCGTCTCGAACGGAGTCCCTGCAAAGGCGTCCAGAACACGCGCAAGAAGTTCAAATCTGCCGCCTTGGAACAGGCTGCTGGCAATTTGGTTGAATTGCGCGATCGAGGCGGGATCGGCGGTTTGAAACCGCTCGACAAAAGAGGAGACCGGATCCTCTGCCGCAGCGAACGCGCCATGGACAATCCGCCAAAGATCGTATTCGGCACGCATCGCGTTCTGGCTTGGAGGCGGCAGAGACATGAGCACTTCACGGACCACCGAGCCGCCGCCGAGGCCTTCCAGACGACGGACCAGTTCCGAAAGATCGCCGGACTTTTGGATCGCTGCGCCAGCCTGGCAGAGAACCGATGCCAGGAAATCATCCTGTCCGAATATGCCGTGATAGCTTTCCACAAAGGAGGCATACCGCTCGGCTGTCCTCAGAGGGCTGTCCGGCATTGAGGCAAGCGAGCGGGCGAGGGACATCGCTTCCTCCCGTCGACCGAGCGCGGTCAACAGGCGCAAGCGCAGAAGATCGTGGTCGAAATCGTGCGGAATGAATTCACGCAGCAACTCAAGGCCGCGCAGCGCCGGAGCGTGCAACGCTTCCTCATCGAGTCCCAGCACGAGCTTCAGAAGAAGATCCCCGCTGCCCGTGCGACGGACCGCGGAAACCAGCCAATCGATAGTCTTTGCGTCTGCTGCTGCACTCAGCCGCCGCGCAAGCGACAGCGCAAAGGGTGCGCCTCGCCGGCGCAGCGATTCCAGGAAGGCGTGATCTATGTTGCGCAATCCATAGTCGGACGCGACAGTCTTCGGAAGCAATGCCAGCAATTGCGCCAGCGGGGCGTATTGCTCCTGGAGGAGAAGGATTTGCGCGATGCTCGCGTAAGGCTCGGCATCCTCCGGAAAACGCAGCGACACCTCCTTCCACAGTGCGATGGCGCCATCGAAATCTTCGATTGCGTTGTGATACTGGGCATCGAGCCGCAAAACGTCCGGCGAGTCGGGCGCGAGGATTCGCAATTTGCCCAACGCGGCGGCGAGCGCGTCCCGATCGCCGGTGTGAAGCAGCGCCTCGCACAGGTGCAACAGGCTCGCGGCCTCGCCTGCAATTTCGAACCGCGCTTGCGCCAACGGCCGCACCCGCTCCCAATCCCCTTGGGCGCGGAGCGGTTCGACCTCGCTGAGATAGGCAGCGAAACTCTGAGGCTCCTCTGCGGATGCCTCGATTGGACGGGGCATTATCATTGCGCAGAGTGCTTCGAGACGGGCAATGTCGGGCGATGCGGGGGCGATCTCGCGCAGATCGGAAAGGCACGTGCGGAACCGATCGCTTTGGCGAGTGTGAATTAGCGCTTCGCACAGATGCACGAGGCTTGCCCCGGACCGGCTCTCTGCGAAGTATTTTTCCGCCAGATCGAGCACGCCCGGCCAGTTCCCGCTGTGACGCAGCGGATCGACCGCAGCAATGTATTCTTCGTACCTCACGATGCCTTGCCTGCGCTCCCAGCACCAGCGTTGCGCCGCGCGCCGCTGCTAGTTAATCCTGAATGATAGCGCGGCAAGGCGCTTTTCGCGAAGGCCGGCGAGATGGCTGTATAGCATGCGGTAGCCGTATCGGCTCATCCACATGGCCGTCGCGCAGTCGATGTCGGCGATCTCCGCGGCGAAATCCTGCGTTAGCCGAAGCGTATCGCCGGGCGGCAAATCGTCGATAAAGCGATCGGCGATTCCCTTGTTGAACTCCGTAATTCTTTGCTCGCGGTTGATGGAGAAGTGCGCCGTCAGCGCCCGCCAGAAAAAGTCCAGGCCGAGGTGTCTGACCAACAGACGAATGGTAAAATTCTGTTCGGTGGCGATGAGATAGTAGGGCACCTGCAGGACCCGCTCGCACGTCATCCACTCCCGCGCGATTGTGAGACTGAATTTTAGGGGCTGCAGAGTATCTTTGACGCTCGTCATTTCGGCG
This sequence comes from Alphaproteobacteria bacterium UBA6038, assembly GCA_002429315.1. GTDB lineage: Bacteria > Pseudomonadota > Alphaproteobacteria > Micropepsales > Micropepsaceae > Rhizomicrobium. The sequence goes on along the minus strand of DIZC01000005.1, from coordinate 8,204 downwards.
AAAGGGCGGTCTGCGCCGCGTTCCCGATCGCGCACGCCGGAATCGAGCATTGAGATGACGGTATCGCGGGGATCGCGAAACGATGTGAGGGCCAGCACCTCCCCCGCGGCAACTCGCGCGCGCAGGGACGGCGACAGTCTGCCGTGCGTTTTCAGAACGAAGAACGCGCCCTCGGGCAGCTGACGCAAAATCCGCTCTACGATGTCATCCGTCAAGTGATGTATGTAGTCGGGCATCTGATCTTTGCCGAAGAACGCCTCCTTGCTCCTGTAATGTGAGGCGCCGTTCGCGAGGGCCCCGGCCTCGCGGGCGACGTAGTACAGAAACGTGCTGCCCGATTTCGGCAGGCCGTGCGCGACGACAAGAGGCATCTTGGGTTGTCTTTTCTGCCGGCAGCTATTCGGAATCGTCCGGACCTGGACTTGACGCCCGTGTGACCAGCATGAAGGCCCGGCGCAGCAGGCGGCCGACGTCCTTGGGCTCGCTCGTCTTCCAATTTCCTGCCGGATCGCGCTTGCCTTCCAAAACGGCAAGCTCGACAAAGATGCGATACACGATATCGTCGTTCATTTTCCTTACCTTCGGAAAGAATTGGAACTTTTGAGCCAAGCCTTTGGCGCGGTTGGTGGGGAAATGTCAAGACATGCAAGTTTTGCCGCGGGTGGCCCTCGCCGAGGGCGATCGATAGTGCGGCACATCTTCGTTTGCGCCGGCGCGCCCCGTTCCGGAAGCACTTGGCAGTACAATCTTGTGCGCCTGCTGGCGAAGGAAGCTTATGGATCGGTTTATGGGGCGTGGATCGCCGATTACGAACCGGCCAATGGCGCAACCGCGCATGTCGTCAAGATTCACGATCCCGGCGATGCCGGTAAGCTGAGTGACCAGAAGATCGTCACCGGTTATCGCGATCTGCGCCTCGTCCTTTCCTCTGCCCGGCGGATGCGCTGGGCGGCCTACAAGACGCCGCAAGAAATCCGCTCCTTTCTCGATGCCTATGTTCGCCAGTTCGAATTCTGGCGCGCAAGAGCCGCGCATGTGATGCGCTACGAACAGATGATGGCGGACCCGGTTGGCGAGGCGGCACGCACCGCCGCCGCGCTCGGCATCCGCATGTCCCGCCGGCGCCTCGAAAAGATCTGCGATGCGGTCACGGCACTGGCATCGACGGGAGACAAACCGACGGGAAAGCTTGGAGATGCGGACCCCGTGACCCAGCTTCATCCGGGCCACATTGGTGAGGCCGGTGGCCTGCTGGATGAAAAATCGCGCCAATATGTCGAGAGGCGTTACGAAACCTGGCTGCGCGGCCATGGCTACGCTGTTCAGGCATCGGTCAAGCAGGGCAAAGGCCGCCCTGCAACGAAAAGCAAAGCGCGATAGCAGCAAGCCCCCTATACGATTGCGCCGGCTTTCGCGGGCGGGCGCTGCCCGCCTTCATCGCCGGCCGCTGCCCGCTCGACCGTGGCGTAGGCACGCTTGAGGAGCCTCGTGACCTCGCCGGGGTCTTTCACCAGCCATTTTCCATTCACGTCGCGCTTCTCTTCCAGCACGGCCAATTCCACAAAAATACGGTAAATGAGATCGTCATTCATTACGCTTCTCCATGTCGATTCGGGTTTCAGCCGGATAACGGCGGCACCTCGGAATTGGCCGTTTTGTCTTTACCCCAAGGCGGTGTCAACCGCACCGACGGCGTTCCGCCGCGACAGCCGCCGGTCGCGGCTTGCCTTCAGTGCGAGATACAGGATCTGGCGGTTGTGATGCCTCATCCATGTGCGGGCGAGGCCTTCATAGGCCTCAACCTCATGCGTCAATCTCTTGTTGGCCATCGCCAACTCCTCGGGCGAGAGGGCATCGACAAAGCGATCCGCGGTTCCCTTATTGAACATCCAAATGCGTTCATCGCCACCGTCGCCAAAGCGTTGCATCATCTCACGCGTCGCGTGCGGAAGCCCGATATGTCGGCACAGGGATTCAATGGTGCATCTCCGATCGGCTGCGGTTAGATAGAAAGGGAAGGCGATCACGTTGGGACAGGCCGACCACGCCGGCACGAACCTCCAGTCTTCGCGAACCGCACTGATCGCATGCGAGAACGTCCGCACCTTCACGATCCGGTCCTCTGTCCGCGCGATGCCGTGTTCGAGAAGCGATAGGGCGGCATCGCGCGGATCGCGGAACGACGTGAATGCCATGAGCCTGCCGGCGGCGATGCGCGCGCGAACCGACGGGTCGAGGTCGCGATGCGTCTTGATGACGCAAATGAGATTGTGAGGAAGCGCGCGCAGGGTTCCCGAGACGATCTCCTCGGTGACGACATTCACGAAATCGCTGTTCTCCGGGAGCACGTCGGCCAGGTATCGCTTCCGAAGTGTCCTGAGGCTCATCCCGTTGGCGCGTTCGGCCGCGCCCTTGGCAATCTGAAACAGAAAGCTGCTGCCCGATTTCGGTTGCCCGTGAGCCAAAATGAGAGGCAAAGGATTGTTCCCCTGAAATCTACGCCGCCGAACGATTTGCGCCCGCCGCCGCGATGCATCAACGGCTTTCCCTCAGATACCGTGACGTCAAGACAGGCGAGATCATCACGCTGCAGCGTTGCGCGGTCCGCGTGTTGTCGTAGTCATCGCATATACCCGCTTCATGGTTCCCATGCGCGAATCGTTTTTTGAAACTCTGCGGTCAGGCTAAACCAGGACGTGGCCTGAACGGTCTCACCTTGGATCAGGGTAGAGGCGAAGGCTGGGTTCGCGGCGATCTCACGCTCAGCGAGAAATATCAGATCGACCTGCCAGAGCGCACCATTGCGATAAGCAAAATCCACGATATCCCATATACGGAAGCCACTGGCTGCCAGGAGCGCCACCCGTTCTGGAATCTTCCGCATGGTCGCCTCGACAATGACGCACGCCGTCTCTTTCAAGGTGCTGACGGAGCCGTGGAGGATTGCGGTTTCATGCCCGTCAACGTCGAGCTTGACGAGATATGGCGCGGCTTGCGGATGCTGTGAGATATAGGAATCGAGCGTCATGGCCGTCACGGTTCTTGTATCAGCGGCCTTCTTCTGGACAGCGGCGACGTGCGTGATTTCTTCGCTCCCGGTGCGGTGAAGCAGGCGCAGTTCAAGCTCGCCGTCGTGGTCACTGAGGGCGATGTTTTCAAGCGAGTAATCCATATTCCTATAGTTGTCGCGGATCGCTTCAAAGTGTTCTACAATCGGCTCGAAAAGAACGTGCCTGCAATCCGGAAAGGCTTGGCGCAATTCCGGTGTGTCCTTGCGAATGCCAACGTCGATTACGGTTGCGACTTGCAGTCCGCTTCGCCTCAATTGCGCCAGCGCGTTCGCTTTAGAAGGAAAGCGCTTCATCGCTAAGCCGCCGTTCGATGATCTGGCGCAGCGTCCGTTCCGCCTGGCTCACAAATCCGCGTTCGGCATGCCGCCACTGATTTTTCGTCCTCATGGTGGCAGAAGGCGCGCAGATCATGTTCCGGCTTATTGCTCATCGGTGGCTCGCCAATTGAAGGGGCCGGAGTTTTTCACTTCCTCCATGCAGTCGTCAACGGCAGCGTCCGGCTCACCCCGCCTTCGCTGGTCATAGCGGTGGAACTGTCTGTGGGTATCGATCCGCAAATCGTCCTGGATCAGACGGGCCGTATTAGCCGAGAGTGGGTGCTCTGAAAATGCGGTTGCCAAGCCGCCAATCTGCTGCATGTTCCGGCCCTCCTTGCTCACCGGTGATGGCTGATCGGGGCGAAGGCGGTGTGGCCGCCTCGACTCGCTGCGCTACGGCCTCTGGCGGGCCGGCCATTTGCGCGCACGGACGCCAAAAACCTCGGCACATGCTTTCAGGGCGTGCTTGAAATACTCGATCAGGACGTTTTGGCGAGCGGCGTGATTTCGAGTTTCCGTCCCGCCCTCCGGTTGTGTGGTCGGTGAGTCTCGTGAGCTTCAGAAGGTGTAGCCGAACGCCTCGATTTCACGCGCGCAAAGCGCCGCAACATGGTCGCGGGTTTGCACATCGTAATATTCCCGGTAATGGCGCATCGGACGCAGGCCGGACTTTAGTTTCGGAAGCTGGGTGCAGCCGATTCCGATTCGGCGGCAAGCAGCGTCGAAGTCCGCTTGCAAGTTCTCGTAGCGGCCCACGAAATCCAATGCCGGCGTGTCGTGCAGCGAAACCATCGCGAAAAGATCGTGCCCTTGCGGGCGCGATTGCATGATCCAGTCGCGGAAGGGCAGCCGCATTCCGGCATTGCGCTGCCAATGATAGATGGAGACGTTGCGCTCCCAGGGATTCCGGACGAAGGCGAATTTGAACATGCGATCCACTATCTCGGCGCCGACATATGCGCGGACCGCACCTAGCGGAATGTGATTGTAAAAATCGCAGCTCTTCTCCGGCTCCCAAAACCCGTCCTCCCTCAGCGACCGTTTGACGTCGCCGCGAAGGTAATTCTGTGGTCCGGATGAGCAGGCAATCTCGTCCGCGGGGCTAACGGGGGTAACGACATCGTCCGGCCCGCAGTGCCGGCGCAGTGTGGCCTCGATGCTTGTGCCCGCCGTTTTGCGGGTCTTGATAAAGAGAAACTGACGTGTGTACGACAGAATCATCGAAGCGCTAGAGCTCCTTCGGTTTAGCCTGAATCACTGCAAATCCCGTCATGGCCGGGCTTGTCCCGGCCACCCAAGAACATCCCTGCCGGTTGTGTGCATGGGTGGCCGCCACAAGGGCGGCCATGACGGCCGAGGTGAACACGTTCATTCCAAAACAACTCTAGCCGAGATACCCATATCGCCCAGCGATTGCCGCGCGCCCGGCGGTAATCTGGTGGTCCAGTCTGGATTGGGCCCACAGTTTCAGATACCGCTCGTTCAAGCCATTTAGGGTTGGTGTCGTCGGCCGATGCGGTGCAAGGCCGGCAAATTCGAAGAGCTGCCCCGCCGTCGTAAATACGTCCGACACCAGATCCTCGTATCGGACGAGGAGGACTCTTCGGAGCGCGCGCCTGTCTCTTTCAAATTTGTCGTGGCAAACGAACCAATGCTCGAAAAGCGCGTCTGGCGATGCGCCAGGCGCCCACTTTGCAGTCGCAAGTGCCACGACCCTTGGATCGCGGAGAACCACGACAAAGCTGGCCCGTGGAAAATTCCATTGTAGAAATCTAGTGCGGACCAGGTTCGGAGGCGATTTTTCCACCAACACAGCCTTGGAGGTGTCCCAGTGACGCGCCCACTCCGTCCAGAGCTTCTTCCGGTTTGCTGGCGTACAAAGCGGTGACGTCTCGTCGAGATAGGAGTTTGGGTCGAAGCCAAACCGGCCGGGCCCGCCAAATGATTTGGCGGCCTTGTATACCGTTTGAAGGTGTTGCCCTTCATCTTTCGGAACGCCGGTATTGCGGAAGGCACTTACATCGGGATGTTCCGCCAGGATTTCGTGCAGCAAGGAAGTCCCGCTGCGATGCAGCCCACAAATGAAGAGGACGCGCCTGGTCTCGGGATCGCTTTCCATGTGGCCAGAACCTATTGGACCACGGAAGCGTAACCAAACGTCTCATTGTACCAGGCCAGTGCGTCTAAACCTTCGCCGGATAGCGCGGCCCAATCCCGCTGTTCCACGTCGGGCTTGGGATAGACGACGCGCTTGTACGGCTTATCGGTGTTTTTTGGGGCGAGATCGAGCGCGATGTTCTTCGCTTCTTCGCCGACAATCCCTCGCCCAATCAAGAACTCCACCAGGTTCGCGTGATCGGTTTCGATCCGCACCGTGAGCGCCGGCCGCTGCGCCACGACGAGCTGCGTCCATGTTGTGATCGAAAGCACCGCCTTCTCGACCGGGTTTTCGAATGAGTCGAGATCGACGCCTAATGCGTCTTTCACGTGGCGTTGGCGGAAAGCAAGAGTGTGCGGCGCATAACGTATGTCTCGCATGACGCTCGGCACAGCGGTGCGGAGATCGCGCACATACAAGATCAGCTCGTCCCAGTGCAGGCGCAGGCGCGAACGTGCTATGTCGTCATGCGAGTAAGGGTTTTCGGGGTCGTCCACGGCCATCATCCAGGAACTGATCCCGTGCGCGCCGTCCCGCTCGTGGCCGACATCCAACCCGAGCTGCCGGCAGAGATGGGCCATGTAGGCCGAGCCGCAGCGGGGATGCCCCGTAATGAGGAGAGGGCGATGATGCCGCTTTTTTACGTGGGCCGCGACGACTTTTTCATAGGCCTGCGCCTCTGCCTCGCGCCCCGATTTCCGCAGCGACACGGCAAAGGCCGGTTTGGGATGAATGAGAGATCGCATTTCGCCTCGGGCGAAGGATAGGTCCGATGCGATCGGCGGATCGACAGTCAGCCCGCCGATCGCCGCGCCGACATCGCGATGCAGGTAGACATCGGCCGTCGTGTCGATGCGTGAAAAGCGCACGACCGCCTCGCGCGCGAATGCCCTGTTCATGCCGAAGCAAGGGTTAGACATCTCAACGCCGCGGTGCAGGCGAAATGGACAGCTTTCGTCGTGATCGTCTCCAAGGGGACGTGCAAGCCTTAACAGGAAGGGCGCCGGCCCGCGTATCGGCAGGTTGCCGGCGGCGGATCTGCCTGCGAGGCGCTTCAGAATCCTCGGCGCATAGTCGTGGAAAACGACATCGTCTTCCATGACCAGGACGCTTTCTGCCGGACCATCGGCGACGTGCCGGCAGAGCTGCAGAAATGTCCAAAAGGTGGCGACCTGTGCCGGGATCAGTACGTTGTTGCAGTTCGGCCGCCCGCAATCCAATTTCCCGCAGCGGAAACACGGTGGGTAGCTCGCAACCAGTCCGCGGGCGAACAAATCGCCGATTGCCGGATCTTCGGCGGGCGTGGCATCGAAGAACTGGAAGTCGCGGAGGCCGCGGCCGGGCAGGTAGGCGTTGATGTAGCCGCGCCGATCGGTGGATTGGGGAAGGCTCACCACCCACAAGCGATCGAAAAGGGCCGGGGTGGCGGAGGCAAAGTCCCGCTGTCTTTCGGCTTCCCACGCGGGCTCAATCGTAGCCTCCACAATCGCAGCATCCGACATACACGCTTCTCCGGTAGGCCAGCTTAGAGAAGCGGCTCGAGCAAGTCAGCGGATGTCGCCGGACTGGCGGCCCATATCCCGCCATTAGGCTTGTCCCCTGCGCTACAGCTCCAGGCAAAACCTGGGAAATGGCAGACCGTCTGCCAGCGTCCGGGAACGTTAGCCCGCGGGGGTTCGTTTCCTGTGCACACCCGAAGGCGGCCAGCAAACGGAGAAAACGATGAAATCCCTATTGATCGCAAGCGCGGCCGCCGCGGTTCTGGCGAGCGGTTATGCCGTGGCCCAGGATGCAACCCTCACCATCGAGCCGGCGCATCGCACCGTCATTCACCAGTACATCGTCAAGGAGCACATCCGGCCGGTGCAGGTGAAGGAATCGATCGCGGTCGGCGCGACGCTGCCGGAAGACGTGACGCTCGAGCCGGTGCCGGACGCGTGGACCACCGAGATTCCGGAAGTGCGCAGTTACCAATATTTCGACTGGAACGGCAAGGTCGTGTTCGTCGAGCCGAAGTCCCGTCGCGTGGTTCAGATCGTGGAGTGACCTGCACCGTCTGAACGGTATCGGAAAGGCTCGCCGGCGACGGCGGGCCTTTTCCTTTTGTCTCCGCTCAACCGAGCCGCCCTCGTGCTACTTCGCGGCGTGCATGTCGCTCGCGTAGGGGCTGAACTCGCCCAGCGAGCAGGC
>DIZC01000005.1:0-239 GCA_002429315.1 Alphaproteobacteria bacterium UBA6038 | reverse complement strand
AAATTCGACCTAACGTACGACCTCGCCAACGCCTATCGGTGGTTCGTGGGGGAGAGCGCGGCGGCCGTCTAACAAAACCACGGCCGTTCCAATTATGCGCCGCGGTCCTCCTCATCCCCATATGCTTGTGCTTGGCTCCACGATGTGCTGAGGTCGGCCAGAAGAGGTGGGGCCACAATTGTGGTGGTGAACAGCGTAATCTCCGGGTCGCAGACAGGATATGCATGTCTCGCTCTGGC
>DIZC01000096.1:461-16768 GCA_002429315.1 Alphaproteobacteria bacterium UBA6038 | reverse complement strand
CCCTCAAGGGGAGGGTTGGAAGGAATACGCATTAAGCCGCGCCTTTGAGCGGAATCACATCGCCGCGCTGGTCGGCCGATCGCGCGGCGGGCGGCGCGCCGGACTTCACCGCGGCGTGCGGCAGGCGCAGGCGCACGGTGGTGCCGGCGCCGAGCTTGGATTCGAGGATCGCTTCGCCGCCATGCATCGCGGCCAGCGCCTTCACCAGCGCGAGCCCTAGCCCGGTGCCTTCCTGCTGCTTCACATGGGCGCCGTCCACCTGCTCGAACGGCCGGCCGAGGCGCTCCAGATCCTCCGGCGCGATGCCGACGCCGGTGTCGCGCACCGCGATCTGAACGCCGCCCGATTCACGCACCGCCCACACCTTCACTTCGCCGCCGCGTGGGGTGAACTTCACGCCGTTGGTGAGCAGGTTCACCAGCATCTGCTTGATGGCCCGCCGATCGGCGAAGATGGTCGCGCAGTTGGGCGGGATGGTGGTCTTCAGCACCACGCCCTTGCGATCGGCCTGCAGCTTGACGAAGCGCGCCGCCTGCGTCGCCACGTCGACGAGATCGAACATCTCCTCCGACAGATCGAACTTGCCGGCCTCGATCTTCGACATGTCGAGAATGCCGTTGATCAGCTCGAGCAGGTGCCCGCCGGATTCATGGATGAGCCCGGCATATTCGCGGTAGCGCAAGCCTCCCAGCGGCCCGAACATCTCGTGCGTCATCACTTCGGAGAAGCCGATGATGGCGTTGAGCGGCGTGCGCAATTCGTGGCTCATGTTGGCGAGGAAGTGCGACTTGGCGCGGCTGGCGCTCTCGGCGAGATCGCGCGCCTCGACCAGCGCGCGCTCCTGCGCCTTGCGCTCGGAGATGTCGCGCGTCACCGCCACGATCTCGGCTTCTTCGCCGGCGCTCGGCTCGGCCGGGCGGCAGCGAATCTCTGTCCACACATAGCTCCCGTCGGCGCGCTTCAGCCGCACTTCGGCTTCTGCCGAGCGGCCGAAATAGCTCGCCTCCACGAACGCGGACTGCAGGGTCTTCAGATCTTCGCCATGCGCGAGCGACATGGCGGCGAGCCCCAGGAGAGACTCGGGCTCGCGCCCCAGCAGCGCGCGCGCCGCGGGGCTCGCGAAGCGGATGCGGCCGTCGGAGCCGTGCAAGGTGATCAGGTCCATCGCGTTGTCGGCGAGGAAGCGGTACATGGCGGCGCCTTCGGCGGCGGCTGCGTTGGCGCGACGCTGGCGATCCTGCGCAGCGCCCGCCACGAACGCCGCCTGCATCACCGCCGCCAGAGCCGAGCCCAGATAGAACTGCCACGCCGGCATCAGCAGCCGCGATTCGGGCACCGCGTGCAGCGCCTGCGCGGCGCCGACGCACAACAGCGCCACCCCCGCAGCGAGGCCAGCGCGCATCACCGCACGGCGGCCGCCGGCGAGCGCGGCCTCTGCCGGCACCAGCGCAAACCAGATCACCAGCGGCGAGGTGAGTCCGCCGGTGATCAGCACCAGATATCCGATCATGGCGGCAAACGCGGCCTGCGACGCGGTCTCCAGCGCCGGCAGCGGCACGCGCAGGAGCCCGAGAATCGCCAGCAGCGCCGGCGCCAGCAGCGCGCCCAGCGCCACCCATTCGAGGGCATCCGGGCGGCCGACCAGCGCCAGGAATCCCGCCGCCAGCAACGCGCCGATCGCCGCCTTCGCGGCCTGAACGTGCACGAAGCTGCGCCGCTCGGCGGCCGATTCGCGCGATGCCTTGTCGAAACCCGCCATCGGGACTCTCTTGCCTCGCGCGCATGCTGGCGCGGTCAGGCTTAACGAAAATTGAATCCCGGCGCGCTTCGTTGGGAAATCCACAAGAAATGCGGGCCGTCCGGCTTATGGCGCAACCGCCATCGGCCGGTCCGGCCGGCCGTAAAGACGGCGTTAAAGGCTTCACGCGTAAATTGAGCGCAGCCCCTGAACCTTGGCCCAGCATTTGGTGGGGGTCGAGAAGGGGCGATCCGGGTACCCCCGTCCTGGCGATCGCCCCTTTTCTTTTGGCGATATGGCTTCGGTCGACCGCAGGGGAACGCCAGTCAGGTTGGCGCCTTGAGCAGGAAAACCGTTCCTTCGATGAGCGTCAGCATGGCGAGCGCGGCGAAGAAAATTGCCAACGCGCTGGGCCGAACCTCGACCTGGCCCGAACGAGAGGCGCGCCACGCCGTCAGGCCGATGGTGCCCAACGCGGCGTCCAGGGTGAGTAGGAACAGCCAGTTCATGCCGCGCTGGTGATACCGCAGAACCCCTTTCTCACTCCTTAGCCGGGCGCAGATGCGCCAGCGACTCGCGTGCGCGGTCAGTTCATCGGTTGTTAACGGCGCTGCGCGTCCGCGCGGGGACCGACGCCTGCAATTTGCAACTATTCCGAAAGTCCTTGCAGACACACTTGCCAAACCACGCGGTGGGGAAGAAGTCTTGGCGCAGGTTGCCCTTGTTGCCGCAACAGAAGCTGCGGATGCAGGTTTGTCTCCGGCATTGCCGGAGGCGCTGGATGCCCTGCGCGTGGCGATCACGCTGTTCGACGCCGACGAGCGCCTCACCTGGTGCAACCGGCACTTCAATTACCTGTTTCGTGCCATGCCGCCGCAGGAAGACCTGGTCGGCCGCACCTATTCCGACATGATCCGGCTGGAAGTCGAGCACGGCGAGATCGCGCCGCTGGGCGGCGACATCGAAGCCTTCATCGCGCGGCGCCGGGCGCAGTTCCGCGAAGGCGAATTCGCGCCGCGCGACATCCACCTCGCCGACGGCCGCATCGTGGAGATCAAGGCTCGGCGCACCAAGACCGGCGGCTGGATCGCGCTATGGACGGACGTGACCCACGCGCGCCACACAGCCATGCGCCAGGAAGACCTGGTGGAGCTGTCGGCCGATGCGTTCGCCTTCTGGGACCGCAACGACCGGCTGCTGATCTGCAACGCCGCCTTTGCCGACATCCACGGCCACGGCGGCGACGAGATGATCCTCAATTCCTCGTTCGAAGACCTGCTGCGCAGCGCGGTACGGCGCGGCCGGTTTGCCATCGACGGCGATCCGGACATCTGGATCGCGCGCCGGCTCGATGCCCACCGCGCGCCCGCCGGGGCGCTCACCCTCGTCACCCGATCAGGCGGCGCGTACCTGGTGCGCGACCGCGCCACTCGCGACGGCGGCCGCGCCACTGTGTTCACCGACGCGAGCGAGCGCCACCGCGTCGAAGCGGCGCTGGGCGAGCAGACGCGCGCGCTCGAGCACACCCGCCGCGCATTGGCAAAATCGCAGGGGGAGGCCAACAAGCAGCAGAGCTATCTGGCCGACCTCACCCGCCGCCTGGACCAAGCCGCGGCGGAAGCGGACACCGCCAAGACGGCGCTGCTGCGCACCATGAGCCACGAGCTGAAGACGCCGCTCAATGCCATCATCGGCTTTGCCGACCTTTTGCAGCTGGTGCCGGACCAGTTCTCCAAGGAGCAAATCGGCGAGTATGCCGGCCTCATCCACATTGCGGGCAAGAACCTCCTCAAGCTGATCAACCAGATTCTCGACCTGACGAAGATCGCGGCGCGGCGGTTCACGCTCCATCCGGCGAGCATCGCGGTGGGCGGCGCGCTGTGGATGGCGACCGACGCGGTGCGCCACAAGGCCGAGCAGAAATCCCTCGCGCTCACGATCGGTGACTGCAAGCCCGACTTGATGGCACTGGCCGACGAGACTGTCTTCGGCAGCATCGTCGGGCAGCTGATCGACAATGCGGTGACCTTCACCCAGGCCGGCGGCGCGGTCACCGTCTCCGCGGCGCGCGAAGGCGCCTTCGTGCGCATCATTGTGGCCGACAACGGACCCGGCGTGGCGGCGGAGGATCTCACCCGCATTCTCGAGCCGTTCGAGCAGGCCGGCCGCAACACCCACGACCACGCGCAAGGTGCGGGCCTCGGCCTGCCGCTCGCCAAGGCGCTGGCTGAACTCCACGGCGGCTCGCTGACCATCGCCAGCAGCCTGGGCCACGGCTTCACCGCCACGGTCGAGCTCCCCACCGCCTAAGCTGGAGTTCCTGCGGCTTCCCCGGTCGCACGACTTGCCGCATAGTGCGCGAATGAACACCCCGGAGCGGACCATCGCGCGACGCCTTGGCCTCTTTCCCGAAGTCGAGCGGGTGATCCTGTTCGGCTCGCGGGCGCGCGGCGATGCCGGACCGCGCGCCGACATCGATTTGGCGGTGGAGTGTCCACAAGCCGATCCGCTGCGCTGGTCGGACATCCAGGAGACAGCCGAGCAGGCGCCGACGCTGCTGCAGATCGATCTCGTCCGGCTCGATACGGCGCCCGCCGAGCTGGCGAACGTCATCCGCAGCGAGGGCCGAATTCTATATGACCGCGCAAAACGCAAAGCGACGGCTTGACGAGCTCGGGCGTGCTTTGGCGCGCCTCGGCGAAGCTTTGGCCGTGCCCGCCGATGCGCCGCTGGCGATCGACGGAACGATCCAGCGCTTCGAGTTCGTGTTCGAGCTTTACTGGAAGGCGATGAAGGCGTTGCTGGAGCTTGCATCGCCTTCGGCCGAGCTCGGAACGGCCCGATCCGTGATCAGGGCCGCTTATGCGGCCGGCTGGATCGATGACGAAGCAGGGTGGCTCGATCTCCTCGATATGCGGAATGCGACCTCCCATACTTATCGGGAAGCGGTGGCACGCGAGGTGTATAAACGCATCGCGCTGCGAGCGCCGATGCTCCAAAGCGTCTATCCGAAGCTGAAGCAAAGGTTGCCCTAACCGATGCCAAGCGAGCCCCTGCCCGACACCGCCGCGGCGAACAATCGCCGACAATTTGAATCAAACGTCTGTCGAATTCGCGGCAGATTTGATTCGACCCCGCGGCGGCGGCGCAGGGATTTATTTTCCCTTATCGCGATGCACCGCCGATAACCGGCAGTTCACTCAAACTTTAGCGATTCGCTTCAACCGGGATCAAAAGCGCGCGTCTAGCGTTCTTCTCGCGCAAAGGGACGCTGGCGATGATCCTTCGGGCACTTTTCTGGATCGGCTTGGTGGCGCTGCTGATGCCACGCGAGCCCGATCTCGGCCTGGGGCGCCCGGCGGCGCCGGCGGATTCGCTGGTGTCGGGCGTCTCCGCCGCGCTCAAGCAGCCCAAATCCTGCGACGGGGCCGAGACTGCCTGCTTCGCCGCGCTCGGGCTGCTCGACCGCCTCAAGCTGTCGGGCCTGCATGGCCTCGCGCAGGTGAAAGCCGACATCGAGGACGCCGAACGCGCCCGCACCGCCCGCGGGGGCTAGTGTCCCGGACTGGGATTCATCGCCGGATTGTCGAGCGGTGAGCCGGGCGAGGCGGCCGTGGCCTGGCCGCGGCACACCGAATAGCCGTTGCTCCATCCCGCGCGATAGGCGCCGTTGGTGTTGTACAGCGCCTCGTCGCGGTAGGGGCCTTCGCGCGGATTGACGCCGGTGGCGCTCGCCGCCGCGCAGCCGTCCTCGTAACCGGCGCGGAAATTGGGACTCTTCTGCACCGCCCGCTCCGCGGCGCTGGGAAACAGCCCGCAGGCGGCCAGCGAGAGCGTGCCGGCGAGAAGGAGGGGCGTGGCTGATTTCATCGGAGCGAATGTAGAGCATACCCTCCCCTTGAGGGAGGGTCGAAAAATTCAAGCGCAGCGTCGAATTTTTCGGAGAGGGGTCCGGCCTCACTGCCGCGAGAATACCCCTCCCCGAAATTGCTTCGCAATTTCGACCCTCCCTCAAGGGGAGGGTTGGAACGCAGATGCGATGCTGGCGAGTACCATGGGAAAAGCGAGCGTGCGATTGAAGCGCCTCGTCTATGCCTCTGGATGGATCAGCGACAGCGGTATCCGCCCGTGCTTGCGGTGCGCGAGAAAATCGGAATCGAGCGTCAACACGAGGTGACGCTCGTTCAGTTCCGCCATCCGCACGACGCAAGCGTCCGCGAGCGACATCGGCGTGTCGCGATACTTGCGGTGAAGCTCGCGCAAGGCGGAGGCGTGCTCCTCGACGTGCAACGCGACGCGCAGCGCCCCGTTCAGCAGAAACCCGAACAGCGCGTCCTGCGCCCGGGGCAGGCGCGCGAGGAGATACATCGCCTCCGCCAGAACCGGCTCGCACACCAGCAGCGGCGCATCGAGCTTGCCGATCTGCTGCGCCACCCAGCGATGGTGGCGTTCGCTGCGATCGAGAAAGGCGACCAGCGGCCCGGTATCAACGATGGCGGCCGGCATCGCGGCCGAAACCGGCAAGGTGGGCGGGATTGGAGCCCAAATCGCGCACGCCCGATTTCACGACGCCGCAGCCGTGCTTCATCAGCGCCGCAAGTCCGGGCTGACCGCGCCGCTTGCGCCGGACCTCAAGCGCAAGGTGCAGACCTTCCTCGACAAGGTCCTTGAGCCGGCGCCCGGTCAGGGCGGCCTCCGCCTTGGCGCGGCGGTAGAGCTCGTCCGGCATTTCTACGGTGGTCTTCATGGCCGACCCATAAATATGGAAACCCATATTACCATAGGCAGCGCACGCGCCAAGGCCGTCGTGGGAGCTCGCGCTCAGAAGTACCGCCAGAGGATGTAGATCTGGCAGATGGCGATGCTGGCGAGCATCATGGGAAAGGCCAGCGCGGTGAACTTCATGAAGCTGAACTCGACGCCGGCTTTTTCCGCGAGCCCCGCCGCCACAAGATTGGGGCTGGCGCCGACCAGCGTGCCGTTGCCGCCGAGGCACGCGCCCAGCGCCATCGACCACCACAAGGGCTGAATCGCTGCCGCGCCCCCGAAGCTGGGCGCCAGACTCTTGATCAGCGGAATCATGGTGGCGACGAACGGGATGTTGTCGACGATCGCCGACAGCACCGCCGACAGCCACAAGGTGCCGCTGGCCGCCAGCCGCGTGTCGCTGCCGGTCAGCGCGACCAGCTTGGCCGCGATCCACGCGAGCACGCCGGCGTGTTCCACCGCGCCCACCACGATGAACAGGCCGAGAAAGAAGAAGATGGTGATCCATTCGATCTCGTTCAGCGCCGAGGTGACGCTGCGGGTGCGCTCGGAATGGGCGAGCGGCATGTTCTCGATCAGCAGCATCAGCGCGCCGCCGAACATGGCGATGGTGGCGGCCTGCAGGTGCAACTGGTCCTCCACCGCGAATGCCGCGATGGCAAGGCCGATGACGATCACCGACCAGCGCAGCAGGCGCCGGTCCTCGATCGCTTCCGGCGCGTTCAGCGCCATCACGTGGGCGCGATCTTCGGCGGTGGCGCGCAAGCTGCGGCCCCAGAGGATGTGGTTGATCGCCAGTTGCGTCGCCAGGATAACCACCACGATGGGCGTGAGATTGACGATGAAATCGTCGAAGCTCAGATGCGCGGCCGAGCCGATCATGATGTTGGGCGGATCGCCGATCAGGGTGGCGGTGCCGCCGATGTTGCTGGCGAACACCTCGGCGAACAGGAACGGATAGACCGGCACCTTCAGCTGGCCGCAGATGAGGAAGGTGACCGGCACCACCAAGAGGATGGTGGTGACGTTGTTGAGGAAGGCCGACAGCACGGCGGTGACCAGCGCCAGCGACAGCAGGATGCCGGCCGGCGAGCCGCGCGCCAGCTGCGCCGCCTTGATGGCGACGTAGCCGAACAGACCGCTTTTGCGCGCCACCGCCACCATCACCATCATGCCGACGAGCAGGCCGACGGTGTTGAAATCGATGGCGCGCACCGCCTGTTCCTGGTTGAGCACGCCGAGCGCGATCAGCGCGGCGGCGCCCAGCACCGCCACCACCGCGCGGTTGACCAGCTCGGTCACCACCAGCGCGTACACCACCACCAGCGTGGCGGCGGACGCGAGGAAGGCGAAGGAATGCATGTCGTAAGCTTGCAGCATGATGGACCTTGGGTTCCACGACAGACAAAGTTAAGATCGCAGATTTGGGGTAAAATCTAGCGGGGACGGTCTTGAAATTCTCGTTCGTGGTGGCACCATTCGGAAATAAGGCGAGAAATCTGCGAAATGGAACCCCACACAGGAAAAAGGCAAACGATCATGAGTTTTCTGCGTTGGATTTGTGCAGCCGCTCTGGTTGTCGCTCTAACGCGAGAAGTCGAGGCTCAGACAAATGTCACCACGACGGGCATGACAAGTGGACAGTGTGTGGTTGCAAGTGGCGCTCACACTGTCGTGGGCCAGAATCAGCCTTGCACATCCGCGCCTGCTACCTACCGACTTTTCACCGATCCACCTTACAATGGCTCACCTTCGAATACGGCAGCACAGAACGACACCGCGGCCGCCCAAGTCACAACGGACTGCAATTCCGGAGGACTCCAAGGATTGCTCATTCCCGCCGGTTCGTACCAGTTCAGTACAAACAATCCTTTCAATCTAAGCACCCCGAAAAATCCGGGCTGCAACATAGGCGGAGTCGGCCCGGCCACAGTTCTTGTCGGTTCACTGAGTGGCTCGGTCGGGACCTGGTTCACCGCGGATGGGGGCACAGGCGGGCCCGTTCAGAAGTGTGCATTCCATGATTTGACCCTTCAATGGAACAACACTCAAAGCGCAGGGCAGCCTGCGCTAGTTTTTGGAAATGCCAGCGATTGCGCCGACTATAATCTCGCGTGGGTGAACGCCAGCGAATTTGCTCAATTTGGTACGTCTACCGAGGAGGCGACGAGAATCAGATCGTCTGGCTGGACGAACAATTTTAACAATGGAGGCAATGAAAGCTGTAACATCGACATACAATGGGCAACTGGCCTCAGATTCCGAGACGCAAACCTGAACGGCGGAGTTGTCTCCGACACAAACACGACGGGTGCGTGGATTTGTATTGGCGTCAACTCCCCAAGCGGCGGCATCGTTGACACTGTCGAATTCGACAGTTGGTCGATGCAGTCAGGTACCACTCACGGCAAACCGTACGGTATCAACATCAGCTGCGCGAACGTCAACGTGAATAATCTCAGCTTCAGCGACGATATATTTGACGCCACATCGCTCTATGGTGTATACGTCGGTTGCCCATCTACGGGCGCAGGTTACGTCCACGTCCAGACGTGGATAGGCAATCGAATCACACCCACAACTGGGGCCGCCGTCGTATACGACGTTAATAATGGATTGTCCGCCGAACGCATAGGGTGGGCCAATAACCACCTGTTCACTTTCGACGGATCTATTCCCTTTCAAATTTTAGCAGCGCACGACGGCGGCACCACTTCTTACACCAATGATGTTTGGACCGGGGGAGATTTAACGGACAACGGGACGAGCACCACCGCCGCAGTCGCCATAGGAGCGAATGGCTGGTCGTTCAGCAATCCTCGCGTTGGACGAGTCGGGGGTCTGAGCACAGGATTTCAGAATGTCTATGATGTGACAAACAGTGCCATTATTGACCTGATGATCGGCCCAACCGGATTTGCGCCAGGGATTAGCGCTCAGAATTTTATTACTGAGCCAACTTACGCTACGGTCGGGGCTCAGCGCCGCCAAATTTGGCGGCCGCGTTCAGCACGCACAGTAAGTTCCGGAACGACCGATACAGCTACTGTTGCAGACTCAGCAATACGATGGAACTCGTCAACCTCCGGGTCAAAAACCGAGACATTGTTCGCCTGCTCTGCTGCGCTAGATGGCATCTCTCTTCCCATAATCGACGAGAAGGGCGACGCAGGGAGCAATACAATCGCGCTTTCATCCTCCTCGGGGACAATAAATGGTTTAACGAGCTTTCCCCTTGATGTGAATGACGGAGCGGTCACGCTCATTTGCGACGGCAACACCGACAATTGGACTGTACACTAATGTGGAAAATAATTTTTGCGACAACGGTGCTCAGCCTCACACTTGGTTGTCCGGCTCGCGCCAGCTACCTCGACAACGATGCAAGCCGGCTAAATAAGGGGACGGTGCCGAACGCGCGATTGAACAACGGCGGGGTCTCTGCCATCAATGGTGTGAGCTGTACACTCGGATCACCTTGCACTGTTGGGAACTACGTTCTTTGCTCGTCCGGCGCTCAGCACTCTACAGGGTCGGATATCACCGAGGATATTCTGGCGACGTGCGCAATACCTGCAGGAACTCTGACGGCAAACGGATGCATCGTAGTTGATGCGATCTGGAACTATACGAATTCCGCCAACAACAAGGTATTGAAGGTTCATGCCAATACGGATGCCGCCACAGACGGCACCCCGTATCTTTCTACCGTGGTGACAACCAGTTCGCAGTTTCACACAAATACGAAGCTCTGCGGAGCAAATTCTATCTCTTCTCAGGTAGGCGGGGCGCAGGCAGGCACCTATTCGGCGAACTCTGGGACTGTTCCAACGTCGTCAATAACTACTTCCGGTTCGTGGGACATTGTGCTTACTGGCCAGAAAACATCTTCGGTGGAAACTCTTACGCTGGATGAATATCAGGTTGTTGTTCTGCCGTTTTAAGGCATGGACATTGTTCATAGCCAAGAGCGCGCATGGCGTCCCCGTTGACTCGCCAGAAGACCTCTCCGCATTCCCTTTCTACCTCAGCGATTCCGAGCCCATTGCCTCCCACGCCAAACATCTTCGGATTTGCTTTGTGGAAGGCATCGAATGCATTCTTGAACGGACGAAGTAAGGGGAGCCTTGTAAACGTCGCTATCCGTCTCAACGTGAAGTTATGTGTTTCGATCAGCTCTTCATAGCGCAGGACCAGCGTATTGCTTGGATCACGCGAGAGTATCCAGTTGATGTGATCGCTCCAAGACCGCGGCCGCCCCTGAACAACTCGTTCTAAGGAGACTTTGCTATTAGCAAAATCGCGCAAGTAGCGATGGAATGATGACAGAGCGGCTCGGCCATCGCGAATGATGCAAATCGCCGGTTCATCTTCGGGCACATCTGTTTCGTGCGTCTTAGCAAACCAGACAGCCCCCGCTTCTCGCGCTTCAGATAATTTACCGGGCGGAACATGATTGTTGCGGGCCCCAAAGCAGCTTTGCAGGATAAAGCGGGTCAGGGCATTTCCGGAGCGCGGGAAGGAAGCAAGCCAAACAATCATATCCCATCTACCTCGGGCACGTATGTTGCGCGAGCAGGCCTACTCTAGACTCGTTCCCCGGATATTAGGCAAGCTCACTGTTTGCCTAGCACGCCTTGCACAAGCCGGTGACGGCCCACACCGCATCCCAGTACGGCACGATGCCGACGAGTTTTTTCGTCTCGCGCTCCACCGAGCCGCTTCGGGTGGGGAGCGTCGTGCACAGGATTCCCCCCACCCGATCTATTCTCGCTTCGCTCAATGGGTCGACCTCCCCGCGTTGGGGAAGGTGAATTTGAGGCGGATCATGCTGCATCTCATTCGCGCGCAGGCGATTGAGCGCGCGCTGCTTGCGTTTCTCGATTGTGTCCGGCTCGACCATCCCGCTCACCCTGCCCTCTCCCCCTGAGGGGCACAGGGTGATGAATAACTCACCGCTTGCCTAGCCGGGCTTGCCCACGCCGGTGAGGGCGCACACCGCATCCCAGTACGACACGATGCCGACGAGTTTCTTCGTCTCGCGCTCCACCACCGGCAAGGTGGCGTGCTCCTGGCAGAACAGGCGCAGCGCCTCGATCTGCGGCGTGTCGGGATAGAGCGCGCGGACGCTGCGGTCGGCGACCTCCCCCACCCGGCGCGACTGGATCTCGCCGAATCGCGTACGCAGCGCGCCGGGATCGTCGCCCATGAAGCGCAGGTTCGCCAGCAGCCCGCCCGCCAGCGCCACCCTTGGGATCAGCTGACTGAAGAGATCGTAGATGCCGAACATGCCAATGAATCTGCCCGATGCGTCCACCACCGGAACGTTGATGTAGCGGTGCTCGATGAGCCTGGCGGCGGCCTCGCCCACCGTCTCCTCATCGCGCACCGTGAGCGGGTTCGCGGTCATGATCGTGGCGCAGGTCATCGGGGGTTTGGTACGTCCTCCCCCGGTCCTAAGGCAAGTTTGGACAGGGAAAGTCCACTTGGGCCGAATCTGTCCGCTTACCGCTTCGCCCCGCCGGCTCCGCCTCTTCCGTGGCAGATTCGCCAAAGGAAACCAAAGGCTTATCGACACCCATAAAATATTTGTTCCTGTTACGTTTACCAACGTCCATTCTGTGCTATCATTCCTCTAACGATGCTTCAAAGTGAGAGCTGGGGACAGAACATGGTGGAGAACAGCACAAGGAAGGAAAAATTCAACTGGGCCGTTGGGGTGGCGCAGGCGGTGGCAGCCCACAGCTACGGCATCCCGCTGGATGCAATCACAGCGTCCGAGACCGGCAGCGACCGGGCTGTCAAGGCCCGACAGGTGGCGATGTATCTTTCGCGCACGGTCCTGAAACTGGGCGCCCGCGAAATCGCGCGCGCCTTCCGGCGCACCCATCCGGCGGTTCTTCATGCCTGCCGCCGGGTCGAAGAGGCGCGCGACGATCCCGGCTTCGACCGCACGGTCGAGTGGCTGGAAAGTTTCCTCCGGCGCGCCGCGGGGATGCCGGTATGAGCGGGCCCACGGAAAACGAACTCCTGCGGGAAGCCCGCCGGGTGCTGCGCAAGCTGGCGCCGGCACGCAGCCGGCTGGTGCCGCTCGACGACGGCGGCTGGGCGGTGGTGCAGCGCGGCGACCCGGAGTCCGGGCGCACCAAGGCAACCGCAGAGACGGTCGCCGCCTTTCGCCGGCGCGGCTGGATCGAGCGCGGCGGCCATTCCGGGCTGGTCCTCAGCGAGGCCGGGCGCAGCTGGATTGCGGCGGACACCGCCGGCGTCGACGCCTTCGTGGCGCAGCATCAGCTGCTGGGCCTGCGGCTCACGCGCGACGAATCCGGCGAGGAATGCGTCGTGGTGGTGAACGAAGGCGAATCTCCGCTCGGCTGGCTGAAGGCGCGCGGAAGCATCGACGAGGCGCAGTTCGAGGCCGGCGAGCGCCTGCGCCGCGACTACACCCTGGCCGGGCTCGAGCCGCGGACCGGCACCGATCTGAGCACGGTGCGGGGGAGCGGCGCCGGCAATGCGGCGGCGATTCCCGACAGCGTGCTGGCAGCCAAGGAGCGCTTCTCCCGCGCGCTGTCTGCCGTCGGGCCGGGCCTGTCCGACCTGCTGTTCGACGTGTGCTGCGCGCTGCGCGGCTTGCCGGCGGCGGAAGCCGACAAAGGCTGGCCGAAGCGCTCCGGCAAGGTGGTGCTGGGCCTGGCGCTGGACCGGCTCGCCGCCCATTACGGACTCAGGCGCGGGGCGGCGCCTTCGCGGGTGCGCGGCTGGTCGGCGGAGTTCGCGGAGGCGGCCGGTGGTTAATCGGAGCTTAACCGAAGCGGCGCAGCGTTCATCTGCACACGGGCCGCCGTCATTGCGTCGTCGCAGATTCGGCGTATTGTCCGTACACGGTGCATCTCGGAGTCGTGTCGATGTTGGGTCACCTGGTTCCCGTGCGCTCCGGCGCCGAGCGGTCCTGGACGCTTCCCGCCCGGGATGCGGGCTGGATCGCGCGGCTGCTGCGCGCCCTCTTTCGCCGGCATTAGCGGCCGTCGAAAGCGCGCTACGGCGCGCTCACCGGCGTGACCGGGACAGCGTCGTGCCCGTTGGCGGTATCTGCAGCCGGATCCCGGTGGCGAGTGACGGTGGTGGTTGAGCCGGAACGGTCGGCATGCTTGCCAAGGCGGCGGCGATCAAAAGACCGGACGAAACGGCTCGCAGTGGAATTAAGTGACGCTTTGACAGACATTGTCGATCAGCGATGGGAGAGGGGCCATGCCCGCACTGCGCATTAAGACGCTGACGCCCACCATCGGTGCGCTGATCGAAGGCGTGGACCTGTCGCAGGCGATCGATGACGAGACGATCGCCCAGATCCGCGCGGCGCTGCTCAAGCACCGGGTCATTTTTTTCGAGGACCAGCACATCGCGCCGGTGCAGCACCGCGATTTCGCCGCGCGCTTTGGCCGCCTGCACACGCACCCGCTCTATCCCGGCGTGCCGCAAGCGCCGGAGATGTTCATCCTGGACAATCACGCCGGCAATCCGACCGACAATGACGCTTGGCACACCGACGTCACCTTCATCGAAACGCCGCCGCTCGGCGCGGTGCTCTACGCCAAGCAGTTGCCGCCGGACGGCGGCGACACGCTATGGTGCAACATGCGTGCGGCATACGAAGCGCTCAGCCCCACCATGCAGGCGTTTCTTGCGCCGCTCGATGCGGTGCACGATTTCGCCCGTGGCTTTCCGGCGCGCGGAACGGTGGCCAAGGCGGCCGGCTCCGACAAACACGCCAAGGCGGTCGACGAGCATCCGCCGGTGATCCATCCGGTGATCCGCACCCATCCGGAAACCGGCGAAGACGCGCTGTTCGTGAATTACGGCTTCACGGCGCGGATCAAGGGCCTCCGCCGCAAGGAGAGCGACGCCATCCTGAATATGCTGTTCGATCACATCCAGAAGCCGGAATTTCATGTCCGCTGGCGCTGGAAGGAGAACGCCATCGCGTTCTGGGACAACCGCATCACGCAGCACTACGCGGTGAACGATTATCTGCCGCACCGCCGGGTGATGCACCGCGCCACCATCCTGGGCGACCGGCCTTTCCACCGCTCGCGCCTGCCGCGGGACATCCGCGCCGCAGCGGAATAAACCGATCCGCGCTGCAACTCTCTTTACTCTACCGAGTTAGTCGTGTTAGGCAATCGGCATCGGTAGACAGGAGAGAGCGCCATGGCGTCAACGCACCCACTGGACATCACGCCGCTGTCGCCCACGCTGGGCGCGCGGGTAAGCGGGCTCGACCTCGCGACGCCGCTGGACAGCGAGGCGATCGTGGCAATCCGGCAGGCGCTGCTGAAGCACGAGGTGCTGTTCTTCGAAAACCAGGAGCTGACGCCGGCGCAGCAGCGCGATTTCGCCGCCCGCTTTGGGCCTTTGCACCTGCACCCGATCCGCCCAAGCGTGCCCGGCACGCCGGAAGTGCTGGTGCTGGACAATCAGCCCGCCAGCGACACCGATGTGGGCGCGTGGCGCGCCGACGTGACCTTCATCGAAACCCCACCCATGGGATCGATGCTGTATGCCCGCGAGGTGCCGGCGGAAGGCGGCGACACGCTGTGGTCGAGCATGCGCGCGGCCTATGCCGCGCTGTCGCCGAGCTTGCGCGCCTTCCTGCTGCCGCTCGATGCGGAGCACGATTTTACCCGCTCGTTTCCGCCTGACCACCTGACGAGCCTGAATGTCGGCATCGAGCGCTACGCCTGGGCCCGGCGCGAGTATCCGCCGGTCGCCCATCCTTTGGTGCGCACCCATCCGGAAACCGGCCGCGACGGCTTGTTCGTGAACTCGGGCTTCACAACGCGCATTCTAGGGCTGACGAAAGCGGAAAGCGCCAAGCTGATAGAGCTGCTGGCCGAACACGTCCAGCGGCCGGAATTCGTGATCCACTGGCGGTGGAAGCCGAACACACTCGCCTTCTGGGACAATCGCGTGACGCAGCATTACACGGTGGACGATTTCCAGCCGCATCGCCGCGTGATGCACCGGGTAACCGTCCTCGGCGACAAACCGTTCAACCAGGCGCGAATGAAACTCGCGGCGGAGTAGGGCGGCGGGCTTACCGGATCTGCGCAGGGACGATCTTCTCCCGGTTCGCGCGATGGAGGATGCGCGCACCACTTCGATCGCATTTCACGCAGATCGGTTGGGTTGACGTCGTTTCGCGGGCAGCGATCCGGCAAAAATCAACAATTCGTTTACCGACTCGGTTATTGTTGCGGGGATGGATTCCGCGCCCGGCCTTCGTATCGAGCCGCACCGATTCGCACCCGGCGCGTGGCGTTGGGCAGCCGGCGGGTTCGGTGTCGTGGCCTGCGCAGCAGCCGCCGTCGCGGTGGGCATGCCGGAGGCGTCCGGCTGGTCCGGATTCCTCCTGCTGGCGGGCATCGGCGTGGTCGCCTCGCTGTTTCTCTTCGCGGCATGGCCCCGCGACCCTGCCTCTGCCGCGGGCGCGCGCCGAATCGCGGAGGCCGCGGCCCGCAGCCACATCGCCTGGGCGATCACCAGCGCGGAAGGCAGCGTCTCGGAGTGCAACGACGCCTATCGCCGAATGGTTGGAGCGGAACCCGGCGGAGCTGTCCCCCCGCCCGAACTGGCGCTGACCTCCGAACGATCGGCCGCCATGCTCTATCGCCTCGCCCGCAGCGCCGCTGCTGGAAAGGCGCACGAGGAGACGGTCCGGCTGGCGGCGGGCGTCGAAATGATTGCCTCGGTCCGCCCGTTTGGGCGCGGCGAAGCGGCCTGGTGGTTCACGCCGGTTCTGGCC
>DIZC01000096.1:0-341 GCA_002429315.1 Alphaproteobacteria bacterium UBA6038 | reverse complement strand
CCTGCCGAGCCGTCGCTGACGCTACAGGATGCGCCGATCGGCGTCGCCTCCGTCCAAACCGATGGCCGGATCGTCACCGCCAATAAGGCCTTCGCGGCATTCTTTGGCCGGCAGGCGCCGTCCGGCGGCCACCTGGCGGAACTGGTCGAGCCGGCCGACCGTCCCGCGGTCGACAAGCTGCTCGCCAGCGCCAATGGCGGCCTGCAGACGCCTATCGAAATCCGTCCGGCCGGCAGAGGCGACGCCATGGCGGAGATGTATGCCAGCCGCGCCGATCATGCCGCAGACAAGCCGGTTATCGTCTACCTGATCGACGTGTCCGAGCAGAAGGCGCTGGAGAC